>DATCPY010000122.1:0-2866 GCA_036569845.1 Candidatus Limnocylindria bacterium
CCCGCTCCGCACCCACCGGCCGATGAGCTCGCGCTCCGCGTCGGTGATGCCCGTGACGTTCCCGAGCGGCATGGCCTTCGTGACGACGACCTGCTCGTATGCGCGGCGGGCGTTCGCGACGATCTCGGCCTGCGTGTCGAACATGACGCCCTTCGGCGCGGCCGTGAAGCCCTCGCGCGTCGGCGTGCTCGAGTGGCAGGTGACGCAGCGGGCCTCGAACACCTTTTGGACCGCGGGGAAGTCCGCGGCCGTGAGCCCGGCGGCGCCTTGCGGCTGCGGTGCGAGCGCGACGATCAGCACGACCGCCAGCGCCGCGACGAGCGCAGCGGTGCGTCGAACGTCGCGGGCCTGATGCCTGAGATTGAAGATGTGGCGCACGAGCGCGCCCAGGGCCATGAAGCCGAGCAGCACGAGCCAGCTGTTGTCGCGCCCGTAGGTGAACGGGAAGTGCTGGCTGATCATGGCGAACAGCACCGGCAAGGTCAGGTAGTTGTTGTGCACCGAGCGCTGCTTGCCGCGGACACCCGGACCGGTATCGGGCTCACGACCGGCGGCGGTCGCGGCCACGAGCGCGCGCTGACCCGGGATGATCGTGAAGAACACGTTCGCGGCCATCAACGTGCCGAGCGTCGCGCCGACCTGGATGAACGCGCCGCGCGGGCTGAACAGGTAGCCCGACAGGGCGGCGATCACGACGGTGAGGACGACGAGGGCGATCGTCAGCGCGCGCTCGTTCGCGGCGAACGAGCGGGACAGGAGGTCGTAGGCGAGCCACGAGAAGAGCAGGATCGCGACGCTCGCGACCACGAGCTCCCAGCCCTGGAACCGTGGGCGGTTCGGATCCATGAGGTACTGCGTCGGATCGACGTAATAGAGCAAGACCATGAGCGCGAAGCCGGAGAGCCACGTCGTGTATGCCTCCCACTTGAACCAGGCGAGCGGCGCCGGCAGCGTCCGTGGCGCGATGCGGTACTTCTCGACGCGATAGAAGCCGCCGCCGTGGATCTCCCACGCTTCGCCGCCGACGCCTTCGCCCTCGGCACCCTCGCGCGTCGGAGCGCGCAGCGACTGATCGAGGGCGATGAAGTAGAAGGACGCGCCGACCCAGGCGATCGCTGCGGTGACGTGAAGCCAGCGAATGACGAGATGCAGCCAGTCCCCGGCGTACGCGAGGAGCTGGTCCATCAACAGGACCGGCTAGACGGGGTCAATGAAGGAGGTGCTCTGCCCGGCGATGAAGCTCGCGGGATCCGGATCCATCGCTGCGCGCTCGGGCGAGCCGTAGTACCGCGTGTTCGCCGCTTCCCATCCGTCTGGTCCGTCGTAGCTCACGATCCACACGAACCGGTCCTCGCTCGGGATCTTCCACGCGCCATCGATGACGAAGCCCATCTTCTGCCGCAGCGGTCGCACATTGCTCGACCAGACTTCGGCGAATCGATCGAGCTGCCCGGCCTTGATCGTGTACTGGCGCAGCTGCGTGGTCTTCACAGGCGCGAGCCTAGCGCGGCAGCGCAGTGCCGATGACGTCGCGGATCGACGTGAGCCCGTTCGACCGTACGTACGCCGCGAGGCCCTCGATGACCCTCAGCGGCGCCAGCGGATCGGCGAACGTGGCGGTGCCGACCTGGACCGCGGACGCGCCGGCCATCAGGAACTCGAGGGCATCTTCGGCGCTGGTCACGCCGCCGGCGCCGATGATCGGGATGGAGACCGCCTGCGCGACCTGATAGGTGATGTGGACGGCGATGGGCCGGATCGCCGGCCCCGAGAGCCCCCCGCTGCCGGTCCCCAGGATCGGCCGGCGCTTCTTGATGTCGATGCGCATGCCGAGCACGGTGTTGATCGCGGTGATGCCGTCGGCGCCGGCCTCCTCGATCGCGCGCGCCACCGCGACGACGTCGGGCGCATTCGGGGTGAGCTTCACGATCACCGGCAGGTCCGTCTCCTGCTTCACGGCCGCGGTGACCTGGCCCGCGAGGTCCGGGTCGAAGCCGAACAGCATCCCGCCCTTCACGTTCGGGCACGAGATGTTCAGCTCGTACGCGACGACGCTCGCGATGCCGGCAAACTCGCTGACGACCGTCACGTAGTCGTCGACGCTGTAGCCGGCCACGTTCACGATCACCGGGACGCCGAGCTGCGCCCAGGCCTTCGCGTACTTCTTCGCGACGCCTGCGGCGCCGGGATTCTCGAGCCCGATCGAGTTGAGGATCCCCGACGGCGTCTCCGCGATCCGGTACTGCATGTTTCCTGGACGCGCGAGCACGGTCGTCCCCTTGTTGACGATGGCGCCCAGGCGCGACACATCGATGAGCTCGGCGTACTCGACGCCTTGACCGAACGTGCCCGACGCGGTGAGCACCGGGTTCTTCAACCGAAGTCCGCGCGCGGCGTCGACCGCGAGATCCACGCCGTCCTCGGGCCGCTCGCTCGAGTGGACCGGCGCCACGACCGCGGAGTCGCTCAGCTCGACCCGCGAGAGCTGCTCCGCGAGCGGGGTCGGCGTCCGGTCCTCGACATCGGCCTCGCCCGTCGCCGCCTCGACGATCGACGCTCCGTCGACGTCCGCTAGCTCGACGCTGTCGTCGTCGTCCTCATCCCTGCTGAGCTCCTCGAGGGTCTCCTCGATGGCCCGGCTCACGTTGACCGGCCGGTCCACCTTCCGACGCGGCCTGCGCCACGGCATCAGGCCGACAGCCCGACCGTCGCGGGCTCGCCCTCGCTGAATCGCATGTCGCCGAGCGCGAACACCGGTCCCTCGCGGCAGACGCGTGCGTTGCCGCCCGCGGTCACGACGACACACGCGCGACAGACGCCCATCGCGCAGCCCATGTGCTGCTCGACCGCGATCTCGGCGTCCAGC
>DATCPY010000123.1:0-5876 GCA_036569845.1 Candidatus Limnocylindria bacterium
TCCCGTTCCCGCTCGCGCTCGCCAGCGGCGCGGCGCTGGCCGCGATCGTGTCCGTACCGCTCGGCGCGACGGTCTTCCGCCTGCGCGGCGTGTACCTCGCGATCGCGACGCTTGCGTTCGGCGAGGTCGTGCGGGTGGCGATCCTGGCGATCCCGATCACCGGCCGCGGCCAGGGGCTGGTCGGCATCCCGCCCAAGACCGAGCTCTGGCACATCTTCGTCTCGCTGCTGGTCATCGCGTACGTCTGCGCGCGGCTCCGCATCTCGAGCGTCGGCCGCGCCTGGTCCGCGATCCGCGAGGACGAGGTGGCCGCGGCGAGCCAGGGCATCCCGGTGCGCCGCTACCAGCTCGCGGCCTTCGTCCTCGGCGCGCTGATCGCCGGCTGGGCCGGCGGCCTCGCGGCGCACTTCGACTTCGCGATCCAGCCCGATGAGTTCGGCTTCGCCCGCGCGGTGCAGATCCTCGTCTTCGCGGTGGTCGGCGGGATCCCGAACGTCTTCGGACCGATCCTCGGCGCGCTCCTGTTCACCGCGCTCCCCGCGGTGCTCCAGCCATTGCAGGAGTACCGCGACATCTTCCAGGGGGCGATCCTCGTGCTCGTCATCGTTTTCCTGCCGCGCGGGCTCACGACGCTGCTCGAGCTGCGACGCACCGCGCGGCTGCGCAGGGTGGGTGCCGCCGATGTTGCTTGAGACCGCCGGCCTCACGAAGCGATTCGGCGGCGTCATCGCGGTGAACGCGGTCGACCTGGCGATCGCCGAGGGTCAGGTGTTCGGGCTCATCGGCCCGAACGGGGCGGGGAAGACGACGCTCATCAATCTCATCTCCGGTCACTTCCGGGCCGACGGCGGCGCGATCCGCTTCGCGGACAAAGACGTCACCCGGCTGCGGCCGGATCAGCTCGCGCGGCGCGGGATCGCGCGGACGTTCCAGGCGATCCGCTTGTTCAAAGGGCTGACCGTGCTCGAGAACGTGCTGGTCGGGCGCTACGTTCGCAGCCGCTCGGATGCGCTCGCGAGCCTCGTCCCGTTCCGGGATCCGGCTCGGACCGAGCGCGAGCGCTCCCGCGCGCTGCTCGAGCGCATGGGGCTTGCCGCGCGTGCCGACGCCCTGGCTGGCGAGCTCGCGTACGGCGATCAGCGCCGGCTCGAGATCGCGCGCGCGCTCGCGGCGGAGCCGCGGTTGCTCATCCTCGATGAGCCGGCCGCGGGCATGAACCCGACGGAGTCGGCTGCCCTGCGCGAGCTGCTCCGCACGCTCGCGGCCGAGGGCATCACGATCATCCTCATCGAGCACGACGTCCGCCTCGTCATGGGCGCATGCGAGCGGGTCGCCGTCCTCAACTTCGGCCGCAAGATCGCGGAGGGCACCCCCACGGAGATCCAGGCCGACCCCGCCGTGCGCGAGGCGTACCTCGGAGCGGATGACGATGCCTGACGCGACGCTCGAGGGTCTGCTTGTTGTCAGGGATCTCGTCGTCCGCTACGGCGCGATCGAGGCGGTGCACGGCATCAGCTTCGAAGTCGCCCGGGGCGAGGTGGTCGCGCTCATCGGCGCGAACGGCGCGGGCAAGACGAGCACCCTCGCGGCGATCTCGGGACTGGTCCGTCCGTCGCGCGGCAGCGTCCGGCTCGCGGGTCGCGATCTCGCGGGCGCGCCGCCGCACGCGATCGTGCGTGCCGGTCTCGTCCAGGTGCCCGAGGGCCGCGAGATCCTCGCGCGCATGTCGGTGCACGAGAACCTCCTGCTCTCCGGCGCGGCTGACGCGACACCGATGTACGAGCGCTTCCCGATCCTCGCTGAGCGCCGGGCGCTGCCGGCGGGGAATCTGTCTGGTGGCGAGCAACAGCTCCTCGCGATCGCGCGCGCGCTGCTGGCCAAGCCGCGAGTGCTGCTCCTCGATGAGCCGTCGCTGGGGCTCGCGCCGAAAATGGTGGCAACCGTCTTCGCGGTGCTCGCCGAGCTCAAGGCGAACGGCACGACGATGCTCCTGGTCGAGCAGAACGCCCTCCGCGCGCTGCGCCTGGCCGACCGCGCGTACGTGCTCGAGCTCGGGCGGATCGGACTGAGCGGGACCGGAGCCGCCCTGTTACAGGACAGCGGTGTCGCGCGCGCCTACCTGGGCGCCTAGCCGAGTGCATCGGATGGATGCCTCCGCGTAGTCCGCGTGATGGAGTGACCGAGCCGTATCAGTGTGTTGACCCGAGCTGTCACCGGCCCGACCCCCGCCGCCAACGTGCTCCCGATAACGTCGATGCCGTGCCCCCCTTGCTGTACCGGCCAGACGGCCGACCGTAGGTTGCTGTGCGGATGAAGAGATTGCGGTCGCGGGCCGTCCTCATTGCGACGACGCTGGCGTTCGTCCTCGTGACCACGGGCGTCATCGCGGTGTTCTTCGCGACACCTGCGCAGGCGCACTCGAGCACCGTCACCGTTCTCGACGGCTCGGTCCTCGTGCGTCACGCCGGCGGACAGTTCGCCCCGATCACCGATGGCGACATCGTCGGCAGCGGGGACACGGTGCGCACGGCCGTCGCCAGCCACGGCGTGCTCACGTTCTTCGATGGCACGACGGTCGAGCTCGAGCCCGACACCGAGATCACGATCGACCAGCTGCGGGCGAGCGCCTCCGGCGACAAGGTGGTCGAGATCACCCAGACGATCGGTCGCACGTGGCACGTCGTCGCGAAATTGGTGAGCCCGAGCTCGAAATACGAGATCAGGACGCCGGCCTCGACCGCCGCGGTGCGCGGCACCGCGTTCCAGGTCGCCGTCTCTGCCGAGGGCACGACGAGCACCGAGACGACGGAAGGCGACGTCTCGACGATCGCGCAGGGCGCCGAAGTGCACGTCCTGCCCGGCCAGATCAACTCGGTGACCCAGGGGTCACCGCCGCAGCCCCCGCAGCCGGCGCCGGAGCCGGGCGCGACCGTGAGGATCACGGTCGACCTCACTCAGAACGCGGTCGTCACGGACGCGAACGGGCGCGCGGTCGGTGTGCAGAACGGACTCCCGGTCCGCTACATCCCTGGCTCGAAGGTCGAGATCATCGGCGGCAAGCTTGTCGTCACGATCCCGAATACCCAGCTCGGCGTCCTCAGCACGTTCATCAAGCCGGACGCGGCGCCGTTCGGCGGATCGGCGCCGACCAGCGTGACCGTGCAGACCGAGGTGTCCGTGAAGGACGTCGGTGTCGTCGCGAACAGCCTCACGACGCGTCCGGTCGAGAACGGAACGGCGAAGGGTGCCGTCGTCGTCACCGGCACCGGGCTGCTGCTCGTGCCGAACAGCGACGCGCGGAACGCGCCCGCACCGCACATCGGCCGGGCGCCCGCCGGGCCGACCGGCATCCTGCCGATCTTCAGCGCACCGAGCATCGCTCCGTTGGTCACGGCGGCTCCGGCGACGCTGCCGCCGACCACCATCACCACTGACACGCCAAAGGCCCTCGACATGACGACCGCTGCGTTCCTTCCGTTCCAGTCGACCGCCACGACCGCGTCGACGCCGTCGGTCAACACCGGGGTGATCGCGATCACGACGCCGATCGACACGGTGTTCAAGACCACACCGATCACGACCGTGGGGGGGACGGCGGCGACCCCGACACCTGCTCCAGTGTTCACGCTGTCGCCGAGCATCACCATTCCGTCGACGACGATCGGAGACGGGACCACCAGGGATCTGACGGTGCCGACCACCGTGTTCGCTACGCCGACGCCCGCGCCCGTGCTGCAGATCGTCACCACGCCGATCGCGCCTCGGCTCGAGCTCGCGCCGACCCCCACGCCGGCGCCGACCGTGGGGGGCTTCCTCCCGAAGGTCGACAACCTCATCCCCGCGCTCCCGACTGCGACGCCGATCCCCACGCCCGCGCCGACCCCGGTCCCGACGATCTTGAAGCTGGTGTCCCCGCCGGTCTTCGAGATCGCTCCGACGGCAGCACCGACCCTTGCGCCGACGCTGGCTCCGATCCTGAAAACGATCAGCCCGATCGTCGTCATCACCGCCGCGCCGACTCCGGCACCGACGTTGGCTCCGACGCTCGCGCCGATCATCCTTCGGACCATCGCGCCGATCACGATCACGCCGACGGCGACGCCCGCACCGACGGTGGCGCCGTTCACTCCACGGCCCGTCCTGTGCACTTTCATCTGTTAGCCGAAGCCCCACACTGACGCGCTAATGGCGCGTGCGCTCGCGATCGTGAATCCCGCAGCCGGCGGTGGGACCGCCCGCGCGGACGTCGACGCGATCCTCGAGCAGCTCCGGGAGCGCTTCGAGACGATCGATGTCGTGGAGACCAGTCTCGACCATCCGACCGCCACCGAGCTCGGCGAGCGCGCGGTCGCGGAGCACTATGACGTGGCGATCGCCGCGGGTGGCGATGGCACCGTCAGCGCGGTCGCGCGCGCGCTCATCGGCAGTGACGTCACCCTTGGCATCCTCCCGTTCGGCACGTTCATGAACATCGCGCGGGCCCTCGGGATCCCGCGCGAAGACGCGCATGGCGCCGTCGACGTCATCGCCCGCGCGACCATGCGGAGGATCGACGTCGGCGAGGTCGGCGGCCAGGTCTTCTTCGAGGCCGCCGGCATCGGGCTCGACGCGGACGCGTTCCGCGCGACGCGTGCCGCGCAGCGCGGCCAGCGCCGCAGGGCGTTCACGATCCTTGGCGCGCTCCTGCGGCGGCGCGGCGCGCGCGTCCGTATCGATGTCGATGGCCGCACGCGCACCCACCGGGTCCTGCAGGCCGTCGTGAGCAACGGGCCGTGGTACGGGTGGGGCTTCGAGGTCGCGCCGGGCGCCGAGCTCGATGACGGCCGGCTGGACCTGGTGATCTTCGGCGATAACAAGCTGCGGGTGTTCCGCGAGATGATCGCGGCGGCCGTCGACCGAGATCGCGACGCCCAGGGCCACCGCTATCGCGGCACGCGCATCACGTTCTCGGCGACCCGCGAGCTCGCGGTCCATGCCGACGGTATGGTGGTCGGAAACCTGCCGCAGACGTTCACCGTCCGGCCGAAGGCCCTCCGGGTGTTCGCGCCACCCGCGAAGTGACCTGTTAAGGACCTGTAAGAGGGCGCGTTCGACCGCAACTCCTGACGGGCCGGTCCGATAACTCTCATAGAACGCCCGCACCGCGCGGGCAGCTCTTGGGAGAATGAACATGAACGCAGCCTCGATCCTTCGCTCGAAGACCGTGGCGATCGTCACCGCCGGCTTCCTGGGCGCCGGCCTCCTCGGGGGCGTCGCCTTCGCGGCCGTCCCGACCACGAGCGATGCCGTCACGACGACGGCACCGGGCTCGACCACCGCGACCACGACCAACGCGACCGATGAGAAGGCCCGCGCCAAGCTGAAGGCCGTGCTTGACGCGCTCGTCACGAAGAACGTCATCACCCAGGCGCAGGAAGACGCGATCATCGACGCGATCGGCTCAGTCGCGAAGCACGAGCACCCCCAGCTCCGCGAGTTCGTCGGCGATGTCGCCAAGGAGAGCGTCAGCTACCTCGGCCTCCCGGCCGATCAGGTGAAGCAGCAGCTGGGGTCCGGCAAGAGCCTCGGCGAGATCGCCGACGGCACGCCCGGCAAGTCGCGCAGTGGCCTCGTCAGCGACCTCGACGCGAAGGCCGCCGAGAAGATCCAGGCAGCGGTCGCTGCCGGGAAGATCACGCAGGCCCAGGCCGACCAGCTCACCCCGAAGGTCAACGACGCGATCGTGAAGGTCGTCGACCACAAGGGCTCGCCAAAGCCGAAGGCCACCAACTAGCCGTCTCCACCTCCTCCCTCCTTTCGCGACAGGCGCCGCCACGAGCGGCGCCTGTCGTGCGTCCCGCGCGGCGCACACTTGATGAATGAGCTCCGAGTGGCCG
>DATCPY010000124.1:0-26407 GCA_036569845.1 Candidatus Limnocylindria bacterium
ATCTTCGCCGTCGCGATCTTCGCGACGCTCGGGGCGGCGCTGTTCTCTCGGACGCGCGCGCCGCGCGAGGGCGTCGTGCTGTTACCGGTGCTCTTCCTGTCGCTCATCGCGACCCGGCAGATGCCGCTGTTCGCCATCGCCGCGGCGCCGTACCTCGCGGCGTACGGCGGCCTGGCCATCGCCCAGCTGGGCGCGCTGTTGCGTCTTCGAGTGCCGCGGCTCGAGACCGTCGCGCGGCAGCCCGGTCGCGCCGTGGATCTGGTCGCGGTCGCTGTGGCCGCGATCGCGCTCGCCGCCGCTGCGGCCACGGGCACCTCTGGGCCGGCGCTCGGCGGATTCCCGGCCGCGGCGCTGCCGGCGCTGCGGTCCGGCCCCGGTCTGTTGAACCAGTACGACTGGGGTGGCTATCTCATCGCGAGCGCGCCGGGAACGCCGGTCTTCGTCGACGGCCGCCTCACGCCATACCTCGACGGCGTACTGAATGACTATTCGAGCGTCGTCGGCGTGCATCCCGGCTGGCGCGACGTGATCGCGCGGCGCGGGATCCGCCAGATCCTCGTGCGGCCGAGCGATCCGATCGCGGTGCGCGCACGCGATCTGGGCTGGCCGATCCGCGCCTCTTCCGACACCTTCGTGCTGATCGACGTGCCCTAAAGTCGGGCTATCAACGAGCGCACGCCCGCGAAGGTTCCCCGCGAGGATGACCTTGAAGGTCAATTCGACCTCATCGTCGACGGGCTGCGGCGCGACGTACGGCGCCTTCGCCAGCAGGTCGAGAAGTTCCAGCGCGCGTACCAGAAGCGCGCCGAGAGCCAGTCGCGCACCTCGGGCTCGCCCGACGAGGCGTCCCAGCGTGCGTTCCGGCGGCTGAAGCAGCTGCAGCTCGCCATCGGCCACGTCGAGTCGAGCGCTGCGTATCTCGGCGGCACCGGAATGGAGCCGCAGCGCGATGACGATCAGGAGCAGCTCGTGACGGTCGCCCAGCGCGTCCTCGAGAGCCTCGAGGCAGAGCGCGAGCGCCTCTACCGCGACGTGCATGACGGGCCGGCGCAAGTCCTCGCCAACGCGATGTTCGAGGTCGAGTATCTCGAGCGCATCGCCGACCGCGCCACCGGCGAAGCCCGCACCGCGCTGAAGGCCGAGCTCGCGAACCTGAAGAGCCAGTTCCGAAGCTCGCTCGACGCGGTCCGCGGCATGATCTACGACCTGCGGCCGCCGGTCCTGTCCGAGCTCGGGCTGCAGGGCGCGATCCGCAACTACGCGACCGAATACCAGGCGCGCTACGGCCTGCGCGTGGACTGCCACCTCGACGCCGGCGACACCGGCCTCGAGCCCACGCAGGAGCTCGCGATCTACCGTGTGATGCAGGAGGCCCTGCAGAACGTGCACAAACACGCGCAGGCGTCGACCGTCGGCATCGTGTGGCAGAAGGCAAAGGACCAATGGGTCATGCACTGCACCGACGACGGCGTTGGGTTCGATCTCGTGAAGGTGGCCCGCCGCCAGCGATCGGTCGGGCTGCTCGCGATGCGCGAGCGCGCGGAGCTCATCGGCGGGCGACTGCAGGTGCAGTCCACACCCGGACAGGGCACCGCCGTTACACTTCTGCTTCCACTGCGGATCGAGAAGGAGGGGGACGCGCTTGCCCGATAAGCCAGAGAAGGCCATCCGGATCGTTCTCGCAGACGCGAGCCGCCTCACCACGCTCGGCATCACCCAGGTCCTTGAGAAGGAAAGCGACATGGAGATCCTTGCCGTCGTGACTGACGGCGAGGACGCGGTCGCGAAGACGATCGAGCTCGAGCCGGACGTCCTCATCATCGAGGTCGACCTGCCGCAGCTGTCCGGCATCAAGGCGACGCAACGGGTGCGTCGCGAGCTGCCGCACGTCGCAGTGGTGATCCTGACCGCGCTCGAGGAGGAGCAGACCCTGTTCGATGCCATCCGCGCCGGCGCCGCCGCCTACCTCCACAAGGACTGCGAGCCGAAGGAGCTGGTCGACTCGATCCGGAAAGTGCGGAACGGCCAGTTCATCATCAACGAGAAGCTCTTCGCGAAGCCGGCGGTCGCAACGAAGGTGCTCGCCGAGTTCCGCGAGCTCTCCGTCTACGGGCCAGGCAGTTCCCATGTCTTCGCACCCCTTTCTCCCAGAGAGGTCCAGATCCTGGACAACATCGCGCAGGGCATGACGAACAAGGAGGTCGCATACACGCTCGCGATCTCCGAGCAGACGGTGAAGAACCACATGTCGAGCATCCTGCGGAAGCTCTCGGTGAACGACCGTACTCAGGCGGTCGTGTACGCGATGCGCCAGGGCTGGATCAAGGGACCGGAGATGGGGAACTAGGTGGCGTCAACGGCGCCGAGCGGCATCGTCGCGAGCTTCACGACGGAGCAGGCGAAGATCACCGCGGAGATGCGGGAGCTCGACTTGCTCATCGAGTCGACGCAGACCGAGGTCACCCGGCTGAAGTCGCGCGAGGACATTGCCAAGGCGAAGCTCGACGAGATCCGCGGCAACCAGGCGAACTTCCAGCGCGAGGATGCGATGACCGCGGGCGACGAGTTCGCCTCCGCGCAGGGCCGCCGGCTCACGATGGAAGGGCAGATGGGCTCCCTCCAGGCGAAGCGGAAGCTCCTCGATCGCGTGCAGACCCTCGTCGCCGGAGCGCGCGATCAGCTCGCCGTCTTCAGCATGCCGCCGCTGCCCGCGGGAGCGGCTCCGGTGCTGGACGAGAACAAGCTGCTTCAGGCCGTGGTCGATACCCAGGAGGAGGAGCGCCGTCGCATCGCGCGTCAGGTCCATGACGGTCCGGCGCAGGCGATGGCGAACGTCGTCCTCCAGTCGGAGATCAGCGAACGGCTGTACAGCGTGGACCAGGACCGCTCGCGCAAGGAGCTCGCCGCGCTGCGCCAGATGGTGAACAAGACCCTGCAGGAGCTGCGCGGCTTCATCTTCGAGCTCCGGCCGATGATCCTCGACGACCTCGGCCTCGTCCCGACCCTCCGCCGCTACATCCAGACGCTCATGGACAAGCACGGCATCCGCATCGACTTCTCGAGCACCGGCCGCGACCGCCGGCTCCCGTCCGACGACGAGGTCGCGATCTTCCGGCTCATCCAGGACTCGCTCGTCGAGCGGATCGAGAAAGGCGACGCGAAGGACATCGTCCTCGGGATGACCTGGAAGGACGAGCAGCTCGAGATCCTCCTCCAGAGCGACGGCAAGGATCTCCCTTCGGACGGCGAGCTCGCGTCGGGTCTTCGCCGCAGCGAGCGGCTCGAGCTCCTGAAGGGCGAGTCGACCCACGAGACGCGCGCCGACGGCACGGTGGTGCTGCAGGTGAAGCTCCCGATCCGCGCCGCGACCGCGATGGTCACCTAGCCCCAGGTCGCCGATTCCCGCGCCCTAGTCGCCCCCCAGCGACGTGAGCGCCGTCCCGACGTAGTAGTGGGCGAGGATCTGCTGGTACGACGCGCCCTTGACGGCCATCCCCTGCGCGCCCCACTGCGACAGGCCGACCCCGTGGCCGAAGCCCTTGCCGCTGAACACGAACGTCACCGGCAGCTCGTAGACGTAACCGGTCACCCGCAGGCCCATCTCGTTGCCGTTCCCATCCTGCACGACCGCGAAGCTCGTCTGCGCGACATGGGCGTCGAGGACGGCGAGCGCCGCGAGGCGATCGGCATTCGCGGCCTCGACCCGTTCGCTTGCGCCGCTCGGCAGGACCTTCACCGTGAACAGCGAGCTCATGAGCCCGAAGTAATAGCGCGATCGGTCCTTCCCGATGGTCGAGGTCCCGGTCGTGCCGGCGAGCTTCGCGCCGATGACCCGTCCGGTCGATGAAACGTCGGTCAGCGTGATGCCCGTCGGGATACCGACGTCGAGGCCGCGGCGCTGCAGGAAGTCGCGCAGCTGTGCCGCGCTGATCTCCTTGGTCCACTCGTAGCTCGTGTGACCCCACGAGCTCTCTTTCGCGACCTCGTCACCCGTCGAGGACACGCTGCGCAGATAGGGGAGTGCGTTCGCGAAGACGTTCTCCGAATCCTCGGTGACGCCGCCGGCATTCGCGGAGTACAGCGCCTCGATCGGCGCGCCGCGATACGTGACGACGAGGCCTGCCGTGCGCTCGACCGCCTGCAGCGTGCGGGCGTCCACGTTGATCGTGCCGTCGTACTCCTGATCGCGGGTGTCGCCTTCGAGGTCATACGCCTTGTGCTTGCCGAGGTGCGTGTACAGGTACGTGCGCGCGGCGATGGCCTGCGACGCGAGGGCCTCGGTCTCCCACGACGATGGCTCCTCGGAGCCGACGACGGATGCGAGGTAGTCGTGCGTGGTCACGGTGTTCACCACGATCATGTCGCCCTCGTCGTCTGGCGAGAGCTCGAATGTGCCGCGGAACGATCGGCCGTTCAGGGTGAGGAGGCCGTCGTTCGTCTGGAACTTGACGCCCTGGATCTTGTCGCCCTGCAGGACGACCGTGCCGACCGCGTCGTCCGGGGTCTGGACGAGGGAGAGCTGGAACGCCACGGTGACGAGCGCGCGCGGCCCGCCGTCGGCGATCGCCTGGCGCGCGTCGCGGATGAGCTGCGCGCGATCGGCGTGAGCCTCACGGGATAGCGCGCCGGCCGACTGCGGAGGCGGGAGCTCGACGCCCGAGGCCGCGATGCTCCGGACCTTCGTTCGGGCGAGCGCCTTCCCGGTCCCGCGATAGAGGAGCGTGCCATCGGGCGCGATGGCCGAGATGGTGCCGGTCGACGCGATGACGGCAGATGAGAGGCCGAGGCCGGCGACGTTCACCCGAATGGTCGCCGGCATCGCCGGCAGGGTGGAAGCGGATCCGGGTCGCGCGCCGGCGAGCACGCTCGCCACGACGATCAGCGCGGCGCATGCGAGCCTCATGTGAGCCCCGCGTACACCTCGGGCTTCAAGACGCCGATGAACGGCAAGTTGCGGTAACGCTCGGCGAAGTCCAGGCCGTATCCGACCACGAACTTGTCCGGGATCTCGAAGCCCTTGTACTCGACCTCGATCGGCACCAGGCGGCGCGCCGGCTTGTCGAGCAGGGCGCACAGGCCGAGCGACGACGGATGCTGCCCGCGAAGGTGCTCGATCACGTAGCTCAGGGTGTGACCGGTATCGAGGATGTCTTCGACCACGAGCACGTCGCGACCCTCGATCGGCTTCGCCAGATCCTTCAAGATGCGCACGACCCCGCTCGAGGTCGTGCCCGCGCCGTACGAGGAGACCTCGAGGAAATCGAGCGAGCAGTAGAGCGGCACTTCGCGCATGAGATCCGCGAGGAACGGCAACGCTCCCTTGAGGATGCTGACGAGGACGAGATCGCGCCCGGCGTAGTCGTCGGCGATGCGGGCGCCCAGCTCGCGGACCTTCTGCTTGATCGTGGCTGCGTCGAGAAGGATCTCAGCGATGTCATCGGCGGGGCCCTTCACGGCGGTCGTCATCGACCGCCATTGTCTCACTTAGTGGCCGGAGACCTTTTCGAACAGACCGTGGACGTCGCCCACGTAATCGCGCATCAGCTCATGGGCCTCGAGCACGTCGTCGACGCGGATGAGCTCTTCGCCGCTGAGAATCTGCGCCGGGGCGGTGGCGGGCGGCCCATCGGTCACCCGCTTCACGATCACCACGCCCAGGCCCTGAGTGCCGCACGTTTCGCAGGTGCAGCGCACGAACCAGTACTCGTCACGGTTGCCGACGACCGCGATGGAATCGTGGCCGTACACCGCGCCGCAGTTCGCGCACCGGACCGTTCCGAATACTCCGTCGAGCCACTCGTTCATTTGCCCACGCGTGAATGCATTCCCGCTGCCACCCCTGTCGAAGTGGCCGTTTCCTGATCGTTATCTGCGGCGGTACAGGTACAGGGCCACGCCGGCGAGGCCGATGGCAAGCGCGAGGCCGCCCGCGGCAAGGAGCGGCCCGGGGCCGCCGCCCAGAGTCGGGCCGGTCCCGGCAGTGCCGGTCGGACTCGCGAGCGCCACGCTCGTCGGGACGACGATCGGTGTCCCGATCGCTGGGGGGACCGGTGTCGGCGACGCGGATGGCGGCGGGCTCGGGCTCGCTGACGGGCTCGGTGACGGGGTCGGTGACGGCGACGGGCTCGGAGTCGGGGCGACGGTCGGTGGTGGGGTCGGCGGCGCGGTGGGCCGCGGCGTCGGGGTCGGCGTCGCCGGCACCGGGGTCGGCGTCGGAGGAAGGGGCGTCGGCGCAGGACCGAGCACGACGATCGTGCCGGTCATCGACGGGTGGATCGCGCAGTGATATGCGTACGTCCCGGCGATCGCGAATGTGAAGCTGACGCTCGTGTTCGCAGGGACGGTCTTGTTGAACGCTCCGTTGTTCGCCGTCGCCGTGTGGTCCAGCCCGTCCCGGTTCGTCCAGGTGACCGTCTCCCCGACGTTGACGGTCGTCGACGGCGGCGTGAACACGAAGTTCTGGATGATGACGGTCTGGTTCGCCGCGAGGGCCGCGCTCGGCAGCAGGGCGGCGATCGCGATGACGAACCCGGCGACGCGGAATGGCAGGCTCAGACGCATACGATAGCCCGCGTGTCCGCGGTCGCCGGTCGCGAGTTCCGATCGCTCGCGGCACGGGCCGCGAGCATCGGGGTGGCACTGACCGGCGCGCAGATCGCGGTCTGCGAGCGGTACGCGAATGAGCTCATCGAACGCAATACGAGCGTGAACCTTACGGCGATCACGGAGCTCGAGGCCGTCGCGATGAAACACTTCCTTGATTCGTTCACCGCCTGCGCCGTCCGCGTTTGGACCGGTCGCGAGCGCGTCGTCGACGTCGGGAGCGGCGCGGGCTTCCCTGGTCTCGCCCTGCGGATCGCCATGCCGAACCTTCAGCTCACGTGCATCGAGTCCGTCGGGAAGAAGTCCCGCTTCCTCGTGGAGACGAGCGCGCTCCTGGGGTTGAGCGACGTCGACGTGCGGAACGAGCGCGCTGAGACCCTGGCGCATTCCGCCGACCGGCGGGCGGCCTACGACGTCGGGACGGCGCGGGCCGTCGGCACCCTCGCAGCCTGCGCCGAGTACCTGCTGCCGTTCCTGCGCGTCGGCGGTGACGCCATCGTGTGGAAGGGCAAGGTGGACGCGGAGCTCCCGTCCGCCCGTAAGGCCTTGGCGTCGCTCGGCGGCGAGATCGCGGCCATCGTATCGACGGTCCAGCTCGGGCTCACGGACGTGCTCCCGGGCCGCAACCTCGTCGTAATGAGAAAAACGCGCGCGTCGCCCGATCGCTATCCCCGGACGTCGGCGGAAGCTCGGCGCCGACCGTGGTGATCGTGCCGTCGGTCGACGTGCGCGCAGGCCGGGTGCGGTTCCCTTCGGGTGCCGATCTCACTGTCGAGCCGCGCGAGCTCGCGGCCACCTTCGTCGCCGACGGCGCGGAGGAGCTGCATCTCGTCGACCTCGACGGCGCAGAGCGCGGCGACTACGCGAATCTGCCGCTGCTGACCGAGATCGCTCGCGCCAGCGCATTGCCGTGCCGCCTCGCTGGCGGCATCGCGAGCCTGGAGCGCGCGACCGCCGCGATCAGCGACGGGTTCGCGGGGGTCCTGTTCTCCTCCGCGGTCTTCGGCGACGACGCGCTGCTTCGCTCGATCGCGACCATCGCCGATCGCGCCATCGTGGAGATCGAATCGAAGGGCGGCGGTCTGGCCCCGCGCGGCGGCGGCGACGAGCTCGTCGGGCAGGCGGTGGGCCGGGACAGCGTGGACGCGGCGGTGGCCGCGGTCGATGCGGGCATCCGTTCGCTCTATGTCGTCGATCTCTCACAGGAGGGCGGGTTCGGTGGCCCGCCGCTCGTCCTGCTCGAGCAGATCCGCCGGGCGCTCGGCCCGCGCGGGTCGTCGGTCGCCCTGCACACCGGTGGTGGCGTGCGCGATCTCGCCGACATCGCGGCCCTCGCGCGCTTCGGTGCCGCGTCGGTCGTCGTCGGTCGAGCGCTCGCGGCCCGGCGATTCACGCTCGCTGACGCGAAGGCGGCCGCCGCGTGACCGTCGCGCTCCTGTCGGACATCCACGCGAATCTCGTCGCGCTCGAGGCCGTCCTCGCCGACCTTCCGAACGTCGAGTCGGTGTGGGTGATGGGCGACACCGTCGGGTATGGACCGGATCCGGCCGACACGCTCGCCCTGCTGCGCGAACGCGGCGCAACGTTGATCGCCGGCAATCACGACCGCGCCGTCGCGACGGGGGAGGGCCTCGAGCTGTTCAACTCGGCGGCCCGCACGGCGGCAGAGCAGCATCGCGCCTGGCTGAGCGCGGCCGATCGCGACGCGCTCGCGGCGTTGCCGCTGACATTCGAGCCGGCTCCCGGGTACTCCATCTGTCACGGGAGCCCGCGCGACCCGCTCTGGGAGTACGTCTTCGACACGCGCACTGCCGTGGGGGCGATGGCCGGTACCGGCGCGTTGCGCTTCTGCGTCGGCCACACGCACGTTCCGGCCACGTTCCGCGGCGGCGACGGAAAGCTGATGATCAATCCCGGCAGCGTCGGCCAGCCGCGCGACGGCGATCCGCGCGCGTCGTACGCGCTGCTCGACCTGGCGGGCGCGACGGTCGACTTCCGGCGCGTCGACTACGACGTGAAGGAGACCCAACGCCGGATGCGCGCGCTGAAGCTACCCGGGATGCTCGTCGACCGGTTGTCGTTCGGGCTGTGAGCGAGATCCCGTTCCGCGAGGAGCTGGCCATCGGCCCGGGCGACGCGCCGCTCGAGTACGAGCTGCCCCGCGGCGGCCGCGTCCGCCTCACGCTCCGGCTCGGCGAGCGGAGGACGGGAGGGCATGGGATCCGCGTCCGGCGCATCACCCGCGAGGGTCCGACCCTCACCGTCCGCTGCGAGATCACGGCCCCTCGTGAGGGTGCGAGCGTCACGCAGGTCCTTACATTCCCGGCGCAGGCCGTGTCGGTGGACGACGGGCTCGTGCGCGGCATCCGCGTCGTGGTGCTCGTGGATCAGCGTGGCGCGGAACGCGCGCGCATCACGGCCTAAGATTCGCCGGATTTGAGAGAGGACCCGCCCGAGGGGCTACCGGAACGACCTGCCCGACCGGAGCATCGGCTCGAACGCGTCGAGCATGTGAAGGGCCGCCTCCCAGGCGACAGCCGGGTCAGGATCGTCCGGAGCCGCGACCTTCGCCGCAAACGCGGCTACGTGGAAACGACCGATACGGCCTTCGAGCCGGAGGGCCCGATGGGCCGCGGCATCGAGCGCGTCCGCACGATCCTGTTCGGCCGGCGCCTGTCGACGGAGCAGGAAAACGAGGAGCGGCTCAGCAAGGTCACCGGGCTTGCGATCTTCGCGTCCGACAACATCTCGTCCTCGGCCTACGCGACCGAAGAGACGATGCGGGCGCTGGCCCTCGCGGGCGCCGGGGCGCTCGCGCTCACGATGCCGCTCACCATCGCGATCGTCGTCATCCTCGCCATCGTCGTCATCTCGTATCTGCAGGTCATCAAGGCCTACCCGAATGGTGGGGGCAGCTATGTCGTCGCGAGCGAGAATCTCGGGCGGCTCCCTGGTCTGATCGCCGCGGCTGCGCTGCTGCTCGACTACATCCTGACGGTATCGGTGTCGGTCGCAGGTGGGGTGCTCGCGATCACCAGTGCGAGACCGGACCTCGACCCATACAAGGTCACGATCGGCGTGGTGTTCATCGGCCTGCTGGCGATCGGCAACCTCCGGGGGATCCGCGAGGCGGGCGTCCTGTTCGCCGGGCCGACGTATTTCTACGTACTGAGTGTCTTCGGCGTGCTGGTCATCGGGCTCTACCGCATGTTCACGGGTGACTTGCCGGCGCCGGTCCCGCCACCGGCCGTGGTCCAGCAGAGCGAGGCGCTGTCGGCGTTCCTGATCCTTCGCGCCTTCTCCTCTGGGTCGGTCGCGCTCACCGGCACGGAGGCGGTGGCTAATGGGGTCCCAGCGTTCCGCAAGCCGGCGTCGCTGAACGCCCGGATCGTGCTTGTCGCGATGGGGACGCTGTTCGGCGTGCTATTCATCGGCATCAGCTTCCTCTCGACCCGGATCGGCCTACAGCCCGACGCCAGTGAGACCCAGAGCATCCTGTCGATGTTGACCCGGTCGCTCGTCGGCGAGAGCTGGTACTTCTACGTCGTCCAGATCGCCACGACGATCATTCTTACCCTCGCCGCCAACACGAGCTTCTCCGGCTTCCCGCGCCTCGCGTCGATCCTTGCGACCGATCGGTTCATGCCGCGGCAGTTCGCCCAGCGGGGCGACCGGCTGGCGTACTCGTTCGGGATCATCGTCCTGGCGATCCTCTCGGCCATCCTGCTGGCGGCATATCAGGGCAGCGTGAACGGGCTCATCCCGCTGTACACGATCGGCGTGTTCATCGCCTTCACCCTCTCGCAGGCCGGGCTGGTGCGGCACTGGCTCCGGGAGCGCGGTCGCGGCTGGCGATTCTCGATCTCGGTCAACGCCCTCGGGGCCGTGGCCACCGGTATCGTGGCGATCGTCGTCACGGTGACGAAGTTCGCGCTCGGCGCGTGGATGGTGCTGGCGGTCATGCCCGTCCTCGTCTATCTCATGTGGCGGGTCCATCAGCACTACCGCCGGATCGAGGATGAGCTGCTCATCCCGCGCGGGGCGCGGGTCGCGTTGAGGGCCCGCGAGCCACGGCTCATCGTTCCGGTCAGCCGGATCGACAAGGCGGCCATGCATGCGCTGAGCCTGGCGCGCGGACTCTCCGCGCACGTCACCGCGTTGCACGTGTCGTTCGACGAAGACGGGGCGACGGCCTTCAAGGAGCGCTGGACTCGATCTGTCGGTGCCGAGATACCGATCGAAGTGATCGTGTCCCCGTATCGCTCCCTCCTCGTACCGCTGCTGAGCTACCTGGATGCGATCGACGACAACGACCCGGGCCGGCCCATCGTGGTCGTCTTGGCCGAGTTCGTTCCCCGGCACTGGTGGGATGCGGCCTTGCACAACCAGACCGCGCTCCGTCTCAAGCTCGCACTGTTCACTCGACCGAATACGAGCGTCATCGACGTGCCGTATCACCTCGGGGACGCCGAGGACTTCGAAGCGCACTAAACTCCGCGCGCTGTGAAGCTCACGACCATCCTCGTGCCCCTCGCCGGCACGGCGATCGACCCCGACATCATCGAGTACGCCATCGCCCTCGGCCGCTCGCACAAGGCCAAGATCACGGCGGTCCATGTCATCGAGGTGAAATGGAACATGCCCCTCGATGCGGTCCTGGACGCCGAGCTCGAACGCGGCGAGGAGATCCTCGCGCACGCGGAGAAGGTCGCGGAGAAGCTTGGGGCACACATCACGACCGAGGTCCTGCAGGCCCGCGAGGCCGCGGCAGCCATCGTCGACACCGCGGTCGCGCAGGGGAGCGAGCTCATCCTCATCGGCATGCCGTACCGGAAGCGGCTGGGCCGCGTGTACGTTGGCCGGACCGTCGAGGAGATCTACGTGAAAGCGCCGTGCGCGGTGCTCGCGTATCGTCAGGAAGAACCCAAGTGAACGTCGTCATCGTCGGCTGCGGGCGCACCGGCGCCTTCCTCGCGGAGCTTCTCGATCAAGGCGGCGACACCGTGTCGATCGTCGACATCGAACGGTCCGCGTTCAAGCGCCTGCCCGCCGACTTCAAGGGCACCCCGGTCCTTGGCAGCGGCACCGACATGGACATCCTCCGGCAGGCCGGGGTCGAGTCGGCCACGGCCTTCCTCGCGCTGACCCAAGGCGACAACCGCAACCTCATGGCTGCGCAGATCGCGAAGAAGGTCTTCGGGGTCGAGCAGGTCTTCGCGAAGGTGAACGATCCCATCCGCGCGGCGACGTACCGCGGGCAGGGCCTCTACACGTTCTCGCGGACCACGATCCTCGGCACCCTCCTGCACGCCATCCTCTCCGGAGACACGACGATCGGACCGAACCTGATGCGCGAGGCGATGAAGCACGACGAGGCGCTGTCCGCGCAGCTGCCCACGGTGAGTCGCTGAGATGTATTTCGTCGTCGCCGGCGGTGGCGAGGTCGGCTATCACCTCTCGAAGGCGCTCCTCGAGTCCGGCCACGAAGTGATGATCATCGAGCGCGACCGCAAGCGGGCGTTGTGGATCGAGGAGCAGCTCGGCTCGGTCGTCATCAACGCGCCGGCGGATGAGGGCAAGTACCAGATCCAGGCCGGCTGCCAGCGGGCCGATGCGGTGCTCGCGGTGACCGGAGACGACGAGGACAACCTCATCATCAGCCAGCTCGCGAAGCTGAAGTGCGGCGCGAACCGGGTGATCGCCCGGGTGAACAACCCGAAGAACGAGATCGTGTTCAAGGCCATGGGTATCGACGAGACCTTGTCATCGACCCGGGTGCTCATGGGCGTGATCGAGCAGGAGCTGCCCACCGGGGGCTTCATGCCGCTCATGCCGCTCACGCGCTCGGACCTCGAGATCGTCGAGGCTGAGATCGCGGTCGGCTCGCCCGCCGCCGACAAGGAGATCGAGGCCGTCGGCCTGCCGGACGCCGCCCACATTGGCGCGATCGTCCGGGCTGGGAAGATCCTCCGCGCCCACCGCGACACGAAGCTCGAGGTGGGGGACCGGATCATCGTGTTCGCTCCCACCGCCCTCGAGCAGGAGGTCAGAAAAGCGCTCTTCGGCTAGGCAGCCCAGCGGGAAGAACCTTGACAACGCCATTGTTAGGTCATATACCAATGACATGGCGCGTGGAAACCGACCGGTCTACGTGATCTCGATCGCCGCAAGCATCGCCGGCTGCCATCCCCGCACACTGCGGATCTATGAAGAGGAAGGCCTCGTCGACCCCGTCCGGACCGATTCCAACATCCGGCTCTACTCCGACGAGGATCTCCAGCGGGTGCGCATCATTCGCTACCTCACCCAGCAGCGCGGGGTGAACCTGGCCGGCGTGAAGATGCTCCTGCAATTCCGCGATGCCGCGGACCTGTTGCGGGAGCTCGCGAACGCGATCGAGGAAGTGGACGCGGTAGCCCCAATCAAGAGAAAAGAGGCCATCCTGTGACCGAAGACATTCGCACCTACCCCGCCGAGCTGCCCCTCGTCCCGCTACGGGAGATGGTGGTGTTCCCCAAGATCGTCCAACCCCTCGGGGTCGGTCGGGAGAAGAGCGTCGCGGCCATCAACGCCGCGATGGTCGAAGAGAAGCACTACGTGATCTTCGCCGCGCAGAAGGATGCCGAGGTCGATGACGTCACGTCCGACCAGATCTACGGCGTCGCCACGATCGCCGAGATCGTGCGGCTGTTGAAGATCCCCGATGGCAGCGCGCAGGTCATCGTCCAGGGCCTTCAGCGGGTGAAGATCACCGGATTCGCGACTGACACGCGGTACTTCCGCGTGACCTTCCAGCCCATGGTCGAGATCCCGGGCGAGCCGGTCGAGCGCGAGGCGCTCCTCCGCAGCGTGAAGAGCCTGTTCGGCGACTACGTCGAGAACGGCGGCTCGATCGTGCCCGAGGTCGCGATGACCGCGAAGAGCTCGGACGACCCGTCGCATTTCGCCGACCTCGTCGCCCAGAGCCAGGACCTCACCATCGAGCAGCGCCAGCAGCTCCTCGAGATGGAGAGCGTCGTTGAGCGGCTCCGGTTCCTCTCGGTCTTCCTCGCGAAGCAGAACGAGATCCTGCAGATGAAGGCGAAGATCCAGAACGACGTCCAGCAGACCCTCGACAAGACGCAGCGCGAGTACATCCTGCGCGAGCAGATGAAGGCCATCCAGAAGGAGCTTGGTGACGACGACGGCACCTCGGAGGTCAATGAGCTTCGCGAGAAGATCGAGGCCGCAGGCATGCCCGACGAGGTCAAGGAGAAGGCCCTCAAGGAGGTCGGGCGGCTCGAGAAGATCCCGCAGGCCTCGCCCGAACAGGGCGTCATCCGCACGTACGTCGACTGGCTCATCTCGGTGCCGTGGAAGAAGGCGCCCGAGGACGACTGGGACATCGTCGAAGCCGCGCGGATCCTCGACGAGGACCACTACGGCCTGCCGAAGATCAAGGACCGGATCCTCGAATACATGGCGGTGCGGAAGCTCTCGCACGAGCTGCGCGCCCCGATCCTCTGCTTCGTCGGCCCGCCTGGCGTCGGCAAGACCAGCCTCGGCAAGTCCATCGCCCGCGCGATGGGCCGCAAGTTCGTCCGGATGTCGCTCGGCGGCATCCGTGACGAGGCCGAGATCCGCGGCCATCGGCGCACCTACGTCGGCGCCCTGCCCGGCCGCATCCTCCAGAACATGAAGACGGCCGCCGAGACGAACCCCGTGTTCATGCTCGACGAGATCGACAAGGTCGGCGCGGACTTCCGCGGCGACCCGAGCTCGGCGCTCCTCGAGGTCCTCGACCCCGAGCAGAACAGCACGTTCTCGGACCACTACCTCGAGGTCCCGTACGACCTGTCACGGGTGATCTTCATCACGACGGCGAACGTGGACGACACGATCATCGCGCCGCTCCGCGACCGGATGGAGATCATCCGGCTCCCCGGCTACACCGAGGACGAGAAGATGCACATCGCGATCGGCTACCTCCTGCCGCGTCAGCTGAAGCAGCACGGCCTGGAGAACGGACGCCTCGTCCTCACCGACGCGGCGCTCAAGGACATGGCCCGGCTCTACACCCGCGAGGCCGGCGTCCGCAACCTGGAGCGTGAGATCGGCACGATCTGCCGGAAGGTGGCGCGCCAGATCGCCGAGAAGAAGGCCGAGACGGTCACCGTCGACGCCGCAGATCTCTCCACGTACCTCGGCCCCGAAAAGTTCGACTTCGGCCTGGCCGAGGAAGAGGACCAGGTCGGCGCGGTCACCGGCGTGTCGGTGAGCGAGTCCGGCGGCGACGTTCTCACGGTCGAGGCCACGATCATGGATCAGGGCAGCAAGACCGAGGAGTTCGTCCTCACCGGCCAGATCCAGAAGGTCATGGAGGAGTCCGCGCGCGCCGCCCTGAGTTACGTGCGAGCGCACGGGACCGACCTCGGGATCCCGGTCGGCTTCTTCAAGGACCACGCGATGCACATCCACGTTCCGGCAGGAGCGATCCCGAAGGACGGTCCATCCGCGGGCGTGACGATGGCGACCGCGATCGTATCGGCGCTCACCGGCCGGCGGGTCCGGCGCGAGGTCGCGATGACCGGTGAGATCACCCTTCGCGGCCGCGTTCTGCCGATCGGCGGAGTGAAAGAGAAGCTGCTCGCGGCGCATCGCGCCGGGATCAAGACCTTCATCCTCCCCGAGAAGAACCGGAAGGACCTCGTCGATGTCCCGAAGGAGGTCACCGACACGGTCGACATCAAGCCGGTCTCGCACATCGAGGAAGTGTTCAAGCTCGCGCTCCTCGCCGGTCCGAGCGTGACGCCGGCCCAGATCGAGGCCGCCCGCCCCGCGATGGTCCCGCCGCCGAACTAACCGCCTGAGCTTGGGGGGCGACGATGCCCGTCGAATACAAGGACTACTACAAGACCCTCGGGGTCCAAAAGGACGCGACGGCCGCCGACATCAAGAAGGCGTACCGGAAGCTCGCGCGCCAGTTCCACCCCGACGTGAACAAGTCGGCCGACGCGTCCAAGAAGTTCAAGTCGGTCAACGAGGCGAACGAGGTCCTGTCCGACCCCGACAAGCGAAAGCGGTACGACCAGCTCGGTCCGGATTGGGAGCGCTACGCGCAGGGCGGTCCGTCGAGCCGGCGCGGCGGCGATGGCGGGGGCTTCCAGTGGGTCTACCCCGGCAGCCCCGGTGCCGGCCCGTTCGAGGGCGACGGTGACTTCTCGGACTTCTTCCAGTCCGTGTTCGGCCGGGCGGCCGGGTTCGGCCAGCCCGCCGGCGGCAACGGCACGCGGCGGCGCACCGCGCGCCAACGGGCGCTCGCGGATGCCGAGTACCCGATCGAGGTCACGCTGCCCGAGGCCTACAAGGGCGCGGAGCGCGTGCTCGAGCTGCAGGGCGAGGACGGCACGACGAAACGGCTCACCGTGAAGATCCCGGCAGGGGTGCGCGACGGTCAGCGGATCCGGCTCGCGGGCCAGGCCGCCGGTGGCGACCTGTACCTGCAGGTCAAGGTGAAGCCGCATCCGTTGTTCACGCGCGATAGCGATGACCTGCGGCTCGAGCTGCCGGTCGCCCTGCATGAGGCGCTCCTGGGTGCGGAGGTCACCGTGCCGACGCTGAAGGGGCGCGTGAGCCTGCGGATCCCGCCCGAGACGCAGAACGGGCGCACCATCCGGCTCGCGGGGCAGGGCCTGCCGCGCACCGGTGGCGGGTATGGCGACCTCTACGTGACCGTGAAGGTGGTCCTGCCGACGAAGCTCAATGACAAGGAGCGCGAGCTCGCGACCGAGCTCGCCGCAGCGCGGCGGACCGACGACGTCCGCTCGCATCTGCTCTAGCCAGGGAGAACCGAAATGATCGACCCGAAGAAGATGACCGAGAAGACCCAGGAAGCGCTCATGGCCGCGCAGCAGGCTGCGCAGGAGGCCGGGCGCTCGCAGCTCGATGTCGAGGAGCTCCTCGCGTCGCTCCTCGCGCAGCAGGGTGGCATCGTGCCGAGCGTCATCGAGGCGCTCGGCGCGTCACCGCAGCAGCTGCTCGCCGCGGCCCAGCAGGAGCTCACGCGCCAGCCGAAGGTGTCCGGGAACGTGCAGCTCTCCGCCACACCGCGGCTCGGGCGCGTCCTGCAGCAGGCCCAGAAGGAGGCCGATGCGCTCGGCGACGAGTTCGTCTCCACGGAGCATCTGCTCCTCGCGATGACCGCCGACCAGGGCTACACCGGCCAGGCGCTGGCGCGCATCGGTGGCACGCGCGAGCGCGTCCTGAACGCGCTGCGCGATATCCGCGGCAACCAGCGGGTCACCGACCAGAATCCGGAGAACAAATACCAGAGTCTCGAGAAGTACGGCCGCGACCTCACCGACCTGGCGCGCAAGAACAAGATCGACCCGGTCATCGGCCGGGACGAGGAGATCCGCCGCGTCATCCAGGTGCTGTCGCGCCGCACGAAGAACAACCCCGTGCTCATCGGCGAGCCGGGCGTGGGCAAGACCGCGATCGTCGAGGGGCTCGCGCAGCGCATCGTGCGCGGCGATGTGCCCGAAGGGCTCAAGGAAAAGCGCGTCTTCGCGCTCGACATCGGCTCGCTGCTCGCCGGCGCGAAGTACCGCGGCGAGTTCGAGGAGCGCCTCAAGGCCGTGCTCAAAGAGATCGCCGCGAGCGAGGGCCAGATCATCCTGTTCATCGACGAGCTCCACACCATCGTCGGCGCCGGCGCAGCGGAGGGCGCGGTCGATGCCGCGAACATGCTGAAGCCGATGCTCGCGCGTGGGGAGCTGCACACGATCGGCGCGACGACGCTCGATGAGTACCGCAAGCACATCGAGAAGGACGCCGCGCTCGAACGCCGGTTCCAGCCTGTGTTCGTGGGAGAGCCGACGGTCGAGGACACCATCTCGATCCTTCGCGGGCTTCGCGAGCGGTACGAGGTGCACCACGGCGTGCGGATCCTCGATAGCGCGCTCGTCGCCGCAGCCGTGCTCTCGTCTCGATACATCAACGACCGATTTCTGCCGGACAAGGCCATCGACCTCGTGGACGAGGCCGGGTCCAAGCTGCGCATGGAGATCGACTCGATGCCCGTCGAGCTCGACGAGGTCGAGCGGAACATCCGCCGGCTCGAGATCGAGCGCGAAGCGCTCAAGAAGGAGACCGACGCTGCGAGCAAGGATCGGCTCGCGAAGCTCGAGAAGGAGCTCGCCGACCTCAAGGAGGCAAGCTCGGGGATGCGTGCCGACTGGGAGACGCAGAAGGCGGCGCTCACGGAGATCCGAGAGAAGAAGAAGCGGCTCGAGGGCGTCCGCGCGGACATCGAGCGGTCCGAGCGGGCCGCCGACTTCGCCAAGGCCGCCGAGCTCAAGTACGGCACGCAGGTTCAGCTCGAGAAAGAGGTCGCCGCCGGCGAGGCCAAGCTCGCCGAGCTGCAGAAGCGGCACAAGATGGTCACCGAAGAAGTGACGCCGGAGGACATCGCCGAGATCGTGGGCAAGTGGACCGGCATCCCGGTCACCAAGCTCCTTGAAGGCGAGGTCGGCAAGCTCCTCAAGATGGAGGAGCGGCTGCACCAGCGCATCGTCGGTCAGGAAGAGGCGGTCACTGCGGTGGCGAACGCGGTCCGGCGCGCCCGCGCGGGCATGCAGGACCCGAACCGTCCGCTCGGCTCATTCCTGTTCCTCGGACCAACGGGCGTCGGCAAGACGCTTCTGGCGAAGGCCCTTGCCGAATTCCTGTTCGATGACGAGAAGGCGATGGTCCGGCTCGACATGAGCGAGTACATGGAGAAGCACACGGTCTCGCGCCTCGTCGGTGCGCCGCCCGGCTATGTCGGATACGACGAGGGTGGCCAGCTGACCGAGGCGGTCCGCCGCCGTCCGTTCACCGTGCTGCTCTTGGATGAGATCGAGAAGGCCCACCAGGACGTGTTCAACGTGCTGCTGCAGATCCTCGACGACGGCCGGCTGACCGACGGTCAGGGCCGGACGGTCGACTTCAAGAACGTTGTCATCATCATGACGAGCAACGTCGGCTCGACGTTCATCAGCGAGCTCGCCGGAAGGAACGAGGAGCTCATGCGCACGCATGTGATGGACGCGCTTCGCGGGCAGTTCCGGCCCGAGTTCCTCAATCGGATCGACGAGATCGTCATCTTCCACGGCCTCGTGGAGAAGCAGCTCGAGACCATCGTCGAGCTCGAGACGATGGCCCTCGCGAAGCGGCTCGCCGAGCGCAAGATCACGCTCGAGCTCACGCCGAACGCGAAGGCGCTCATCGCGAAGGAGGGCTACGACCCGGCGTACGGGGCGCGGCCGATCCGCCGCACCATCCAGAAGCTGATCCTCGACCCGCTCGCGCAGAAGGTCCTGTCCGGCGAGTACAAGGAGGGCGACACCGTCTTCGTCGACGCCGAGAACGGGTCGGTCCAGTTCTGGACCGAGGAGTTCGCCGAGCGGAAGGCGAACGACCGCAAGAAGCGCGGCGAGCCTGTCGCGGCGATGAACTAACGCGCACCGACCAGCGAGCTGTCGCGTTGAATAGAGCGATGCGCGCAGCGCTCGCGGTCGGGGCAACCCTTGCGGTCCTGCTGGCGGCTTGCGGGGGTTCCGAAGGCCCGGGAGTGGCCGGCCAACCCGGGCCTTCGCGGCCCCCGCAAGCCGCGGCATCGACCTCGGTCGCAACGGTCACACCGACCGCGAGCGCGACGTCATCGCCGACACCCGTGCCGTCGCGTACGGCCGTCCCGGTCGCCGCGCTCATTCAGCAGATCGACATGAACAAGCTGAACGACCACCTGCTCGCGCTCACGTCCGTCGTCTCGCGAGATGTGCACCATCCGGGTCACGCGAAGGCGCTCGCGTATCTCAAAGAGCAGCTCGGGGCGATGGGGGTGCAGGTCGAGTCGTACCGCAACGTCTACCAAGGCATTCCGCTCGAGAGCCTGCTCGTCACGATCGACCCGCTCAATGCGCCGCCGACCGCGGGCTGGATCATGATCTGTGCGCACTACGATTCGATCTCGAACCGCTCGCCCAACTGGAACGCGAGCACCACCGCGGCACCCGGCGCGGACGACAACGGCACCGGGACCGCCGCGCTCGTCGAGTACGCGCGGATCCTTTCGCAGAATCGCGGGAGTCTCACGCACCGGATCGTGCTCGCGTTCTTCGACGGCGAGGAGCTCTTCTTCAAAGGCAGCGGCGCGTACCTCACGACGCTCCCCAAGCCGTACCCCTACAGCGCGGTCATCAACATCGACATGGTCGGGTTCAACCCGATCAGCGACCGGCTCGACCTCATCTGGTACACGAACGGCTCGGCCGGTCTCCGGGACAGGGTCGCCGCGGCGAATGATCGCTACGCGATCGGCATCTCGCCGTTGAACGCCCAGTTCGCCGGCGACGGGAACACGATCCTCGACGCCGCGCCATTCGGCCTTGCGGGGATCCCTGCCGTCGCACTCGTCCAGCGATACGGCGAGAACGACGCGACGTTCCCCGGCAACTACACCTTCCACACGGTCAATGACACGCCGGCGAATGTCTCGAACCGCAGGCTCTGGCTCAAGGCCGCGAAGCTCACGCTCGCCGCCGCGCTCGATCTCGCGACCGCGCCCTAACTCAGCTAGAGCTCGCCCTCGGTCCAGCGGTCCGTCGATGTGACGATCGTGACCGGGCCATCCGCCTCGATCTGCACCCGCATCCCGGCGCCGAACACGCCGGTCGCGACCGTCAGGCCATTCGCGCGCAGCACGCCGCAGAACGCGTCGAAGAGCCGGCGTCCGATGTCCGGCGGCGCGGCCGCGGTGAAGTCCGGACGCCGCCCACGGCGCACGTCGCCGTACAGCGTGAACTGCGGAACGACGAGGACGGCGCCGCTCGCGTCGGCCACGGTGTGCTGGAGCTTCCCGCTGCCGTCATCGAAGATCCGGAGCGATGCGATCTTCGCGCCGAGCCGCTCGCCGTCGATCGCGGTGTCCTTCGCGCCGACGCCAAGAAGGACGACGAGCCCGAGCCCGATGGACCCCGCGGGTGCTCCGTCGACCTCGACGGATGCCGCGCGGACGCGCTGCACGACGGCGCGCGTTAGAAGGTCACTCCAGCTCTATCGCTCGGCTTCGCCGAGCGAATGCTCAAGGCTGGTGGACTCGCTCGTCGCGGCGAAGCCGCTCCTCGCTCGTTTCACTCCAGCATCCACGGGTTGTCGCCACGTACGACGGCCTCGACCTCGTTCGTTCCGAGGTGCCCGGGCGCCCAGACGGTGCGGCTCAGGCCGAGCGGAAGGCGCGTGATGTAGGTGACCTTCCCGAAGCGATAGCCGTGCTGAAAGAGGAAGGTCTTCCCGTCGATCTCGATGAGCTGACGGCGATCCGTCGAGGCGGTGGGCACGAAGCGAGCCTATCGGAAGCGGCGGGTCAGTCTGGCGGGAGGCCTGGATCTCCCGGTTCGGTGCTGGTCGCCGACGCCGGACCGGTGACGGCTGCGTGCGAGGTCTGATCCGCGTTCGTTTTCGCGTCGGCCGTGGATGCGAAGCCGCCGACGAGGGCGACGGTCGCGATGATCGTCAGGAGGACGGCCCGGAACGATCTCATCTCCACCACACTCCCCATTGTCGGCCATGGCCGGTGTTCGGTATCGTGCACAGCGATTATGGCGACTGAACCAAAAGGGTCAATCCGCGGAAGCTCCACATCGGTGTCGAATGCGGGTCAGACCCTTGGCGAACGGGTCCGTTCCGCACGGCGCGACGCCGGGCTCAGCCAGGCGCAGCTTGCCGGCGACGAGCTCACGAAGGGATTCATCAGCCAGATCGAATCGGGCCTGGTACGACCGTCCATCCGTTCGCTCCAACACATCGCTTCCACGCTGGGCCGCCCGCTCGACTACTTCATCGCTGACGAGCCGCTCGCGGCGACCAAACGCGTCACGTTCCACCGGCTCGCGGCGGAGGCGGCATCCGAGCGACAGGACTGGCCGACCGCGGAACAGGAATCGATCGCGGGCCTGGCGGTCGCCGCGGACGCGTCCGAGCGCGCGACGTTCCTGCGGCTGCAGGCGAGCGCCGCGCTGAATCAGGGCCGCCGCGAAGAGGCGTTCGATCGCGTCACCGAGGGGCTCGCGATGCTCGATGTCACGAAGCAGCCGCTCGACGTCGCGCGGCTGCTGTACGTACGCGGCCTCGCGTACGGCGACGCTGGCCAGCTCGTCGCGTCGACGGAAGCGTTCGAGACCGTGCGCGACATCGTGGAGCGCTACGAGATCCTCGAGCCGCGCCTCCGCGCCCGCGTTGCCGTCGCGCTCGGCACGACGTACCGCCGGCTCGGCCGCACGACGAAGGCGATCGCGTCTTACGAGATGGCGCTCGCGACGGCCTCGCGCGCGAATGAGCTCAAGCTCGCGGCGCAAGGATTCATGGGCATCGCGGTGTCGCACTACGACGCGGGCGACCTTGACGCCGCGATCTCGAGCTACGAACGAGCGCTCGCGCTCTTCGAGCGCATCTCCGACACGAGCTTCGAGCTGCACGTCCGACAGTCCCTCGCGTCGATCCATTTCCAGCAGGGGCACGTCGCCCAGGCCCGCGACCTCGCCGATCGCACGATCGCCCGTGCGGCCGAGGTCGGTGACGAACACTGGGGCGCGGTGGCCCAGGTCGTCCGCGCCCGCGTGCTGTTGAGCGAGGGCGACGCCGTCGAGGCCAAGCGCATCGCGCGGCAGGCCGAGCGGGTGCTGGCCACGGTCGGTGACCCGATCCAGCGGGCCCATGCCCTGCGCGTCGTCGCGGCCGCGAGCGAGGCCCGCGGCGAGACGGCGGATGCCGACCGTGCGTTCAAGCAGGCCATCGAGCTGCTGTCGTCCATCGACGACCGCGCCGACCTGTCGATCGTCGCGTCCGAGTACTCGAAGGTCCTGCGAGCGCGTGGCTCGATCGACGAAGCCTTCGCGATGCTGGAGCTCGCCCAGACCCGGCGCTAGCTAGCATCGCCGCGTGCCCCGCGAGTACGCCTCCGAGGAGAACGCCCGTGTTGCCGATCTGCTCGACGAGATCGGCGACCTCCTCGAGCTCAAAGGCGAGAACGTGTTCCGCGCGGTCACGTACCGCGCGGCCGCCCGCGAGATCCGGGATCTCCGCGAGCCCATCCGCGCGATCTACGAGGCCGGACATCTGGCGACGATCCCGAAGGTCGGCACGTCGGTGGGCGAGGCGATCGCGCAATACCTGCAGGGCGGCAAGGCGAAGCGGCACGAGGAGCTGAAGGCTGCCGTGCCCGAGGGGCTGCTGACGCTGCTGCGGGTCAAAGGCGTGGGGCCGGCGACCGCCCGCCTGATCAATCAGCACCTGAAGATCACGACGATCGACGAGCTCGAAGCCGCGGCGAAGGACGGCCGACTCCGCACGCTGCCGAAGATCCAGGCGAAGACCGAGGAGAACATCCTCAAGTCGATCGCGTCGCTGCGCCAGCGCACCGGCCGGTCGCTCATCAACTTCGCGCGGAGCGCCGCGGACCGGATGATCGCGCACCTTCGCGAGACCGCGAACGTGGGCGAGATCTCGGTGTGCGGCAGCGTGCGGCGGTGGAAGGAGACCATCGGGGACATCGACATCCTCGTCGCGAGCGACGAGGCGGCGCCGATCATGGCCGCCTTCACGAGCGCCCCGAACGTCGAGCGGATCCTCGCCCAGGGGGACACCAAATCGTCGGTAATCGTCGAGCGCGGGCTGCAGATCGACCTCCGCGTCGTGCCGGCGGCCTCGTGGGGCGCGGCGCTCCTCTATTTCACCGGATCGAAGGAGCACAACGTCCGGCTTCGGGGCTATGCCCTGCGGAAGAAGCTACTGCTCAATGAATACGGCCTGTATCGCGTCGGCGAGGAGAAGGGCGGCACGCCCGTCGCATCGCGCACCGAGGAGGACATCTACGCCGCGCTGGGGATGGACTGGATCCCGCCGGAGCTGCGGGAGGACCACGGCGAGATCGACGCCGCGCTCGCGCACACGCTGCCCGCGCTCGTGACGGTAGAGATGCTGAAGGGAGACCTGCACACGCACTCGGACTGGACCGATGGCCGCGACACGCTGCCCGACATGGTCCGGCGGGCGCGCGACAAGGGCTACCTGTATGTCGCGGTGACCGACCACTCGGTCGGTCTCGGCATGACGAACGGCCTGAACCTCGAGCGCATCGCCGCGCGCAACAAGGTGATCGCGAAGCTGAATCAGGAGCTCGCGCCGTTCCGCGTCCTCATCGGGACGGAGGTCGAGATCCGCGCCGACGGCCGGATCGACTATCCCGACGACGTTCTCGCGGGCTTCGAGATCGTGACCGCCTCGATCCATTCGGCGTTCAACCAGCCGCGCGAGCAGATCACCCAGCGGCTCGTCGGCGCGATGCGCCATCCGCTCGTCACCGCGATCTCGCATCCGACGGGCCGGCTCCTCGAGCGCCGCGATCCGTACGACGTCGACCTCGACGCGGTCATCGCCGCCGCGGTCGCGACGGGCACGCGGCTCGAAGTGAACGGCGGGCCGGAGCGGCTCGATCTCCCGGACTGGGCTGTGCGGAAGGCCGTTGAAGCCGGCGCGACGCTGGTCATCGATTCGGACGCGCACGCGGTCGAGGAGCTCGACTGGACGGAGTACGGCGCCGCGACCGCGCGCCGCGGCTGGGCCACGGCGGACCGCGTGAGCAACACGCGCGGCCTCGAGGCCGTCCTTCGCCGCAAGGTGACATGAGCGGGAAGCGGTTCATCGTGCGCGGCCAGGTGCAGGGCGTGACCTTCCGCGCGACCGCCGCGGAGTACGCGCGACGGCTCGGGCTGAACGGGCGCGTGTGGAATCGCGACGACGGCGCGGTCGAGGTCGAGGCGGAGGGTGACGAGCGGGCCCTGGCCAAACTCGAAGCGTGGCTGCATCGCGGGCCGGGTTATGCGCAGGTCGAATCGGTGGAGGCGGAGGAGCTTCCGGGAGAGCCGCGCTACCGCGGGTTCGCGATCGGCTAACGCCGCCGGCGCTTCGGCCTCGGCAGGTACTTCTGGCGGCGGCGCTCCCTGATCCACGCCGCTTCGAGCGGTGGCAGCCAGCCGACGTAGATGTACACGAGGATCGCGAGGTCGATCCCGAAGGCGAGCGCGACCAGCACGAACGGCGCCTTCGCGATGAGGAAGACGCACACGATGATGAGCGTCAGCACATTGACCCAGAACGCCCAGGGCCGGGCGCTCTGCTCCGCGGGTGCGACCCCGCGCACGGGCAGGTAGTACCAGACGATGTTCGCGACGAGCGCGATCCCGAGCGCGATCACCGCCGGCCAGTAAAAGCGGGACTCGCCGTTGAACGGCTCGATGAAACGGTGGGCGAAATGGCCGAAGTCGAGTGGCACGGGCTACCTATACTACCGGCCTATCCCGACACGTCGCGAGTGATGGAGACGCATGCGCGCACTTCTTTCCGTTGACGACAAGACCGGACTGATCGCGCTCGCTCGTGGGCTCCAGGAGCTCGGGTGGGAGCTCGTGGCGACCGACGGCACGCGCGCCGCGCTCGCGGCGGAAGGCATCACCGCGCGCTCGGTCGAGGAGATCACGGGTTCGCCGCCGCTCCTCGACGGCCGGGTGAAGACACTCCATCCGAAGATCCACGGGGCGATCCTCGCTCGGCGTGGCAACGCGAAGCACATGGGCGAGCTCAAGGCCCAGGCCATCGAACCGATCGATCTCATCGCCGCCAACCTGTACCCGTTCCGTGAAGCCGCCGCGTCCGGTGCGTCGGGCGACGCGCTGCTCGAGAAGATCGACATCGGCGGCGTGACGCTCCTCCGAGCCGCGGCCAAGAACCACTCCGACGTCATCGTCCTCTCGCGCCCAGAGCGGTACGGCCCCGTCCTCGAGGAGCTGCGAGAGCGCGGCTCGATCTCGGTGGAGACGCGGCGGCAGCTCGCGGCCGAGGCGTTCTCCCACACCGCGGCGTACGACGCGGCGATCGCGGCGCAGGTCGCGACCGACGCCGGGGTCCAGTTCCCCGACGAGATGACGCTCTCGCTCCGCAAGGTCCGCGACCTGCGCTACGGCGAGAATCCCCACCAGCAGGCCGCGTTCTACGCCGTGCGCGGCGAGGCGGGCGCGATGACCACGATGGAGCAGCTCCACGGCAAGGCGACGAGCTTTAACAACATGCTCGATATCAATGCGGCGTGGCGCATCGCCTCGGACTTCACGCAACCGACGGCGGCGATCGTCAAGCACCAGAACCCGTGCGGGATCGCCTCTGACGTCGAGATCGCGAAGGCCTATCGCAGTGCGTTCCTCTGCGACTCGGTCTCGGCGTTCGGCGGGATCGTCGCGGTGAACCGTGTCGTCTCGCGCGAGCTCGCCGACGCGCTCAAGGACACGTTCTACGAAGCGATCATCGCTCCGGCCTACGCGGAAGACGCGCTCCCGATCCTGAAGGAGCGGAAGAACCTCGAGATCTTCGCGGTGAAGGGCTGGGCGCCGCAGCTCCGCGGCCGCCGTGGCGACGGGATGCTCGACTACAAACGCGTGTCCGGCGGGATGCTGGTGCAGACGCCGGACGAGTCGGTGGCCGACGAGTCGAACTTCAAGGTCGTCACCGATCGGCATCCGACGCTCGAGGAGCTCACCGATCTCATCTTCTCGTGGCGGTGCGTGCGCCACGTCACGTCGAACGGGATCGTGCTCGCGAAGAACCTCATGAGCGTGGGGATCGGACCGGGGCAGCTCTCACGGGTCGTCGCCGTCGAGGTCGCGGTGCGCAAGGCCGGTGAGAACGCGCGCCTTGCGGTCATGTCGTCCGATGCGTACTTCCCGTTCCCCGA
>DATCPY010000125.1:0-10213 GCA_036569845.1 Candidatus Limnocylindria bacterium
CAACGTCCGGATCGCGAAGCTCGACGTCGACGCGAACCCGATCACCGCGGGCCGGTTCGGCGTCCGCGCCATCCCGACGCTGATCCTGTTCAAGGGCGGCAAGGAAGCGCAGCGCCTCGTCGGCTACATGCCGAAGGAGCGTCTCCTCCAGCAGATCTCGGCGCACGTCACCACGCCGGCCTAGCCACGGCCGAGTTCCGCAACCCGCCGGGCGTCGGTGCGCCCGTCGGCCTCTATTCGCACGTGGCGATCGTCCCAGCGATCGACCGCCTGATCTACGTCTCCGGGCAGGTCGCGATCGACGAGTCCGGAGCGCTCGTCGGCAAGGGTGACGTCTCGAAGCAGGCCGAGCAGGTGTTCAAGAACATCCACCGCATCCTCAGTGACTGTGGCGCGACCATCGGCGACATCGTGAAGCTCAACTGGTACTTCCGGGACATGGGTGACCGCGCCGTCATCGCCGCGGCCCGCGAACGCTTCCTCGGCGCCCACCGTCCCGCGAGCACGACTGTCGAGATCTCGCGTCTCGTGAACGAGGACTGGCTCATCGAGGTCGACTGCGTGGCGGCCGTTCGCGGCTAGCACGCCGAGCCTCGAGTTCGTCGACGGCTGGGAGCAGCTCCCCGCCGGACGCCGCCATGAGGACGTCGCCGCCGTCGCGGTCGACGCGCGCGATCGGATCTACGTCTTCACCCGGCGCGATCCCGCGGTCCTCGTCTACGAACGCGATGGTCGGTTCGTCATGGCTTGGCCGGACGGCCTGTTCAGCGAGCGCGCGCACGGCATCACGGTCGGGCCCGACGGCTCCGTGTACTGCGTCGACGACGCCGATCATTCGGTCCGCAAATTCACCCCGGACGGGAAGCTGCGCCTCACGCTCGGCACGCGCGGGACGCCGTCAGATACCGGCTACGACGGGAAGGCGATCGCGTCGATCACCCATGCCGGCCCGCCGTTCAATCGGCCCACCAATCTCGCCGTCGCACCGAGCGGTGATCTCTACGTGACCGACGGCTACGGGAACTCGCGCGTCCATCAGTTCACTCCGTCCGGGACGCTGATCCGCTCGTGGGGCACTCCAGGCACGGGGCCAGGAGAGTTCCGGCTGCCACACGGCATCGCCGTCCTCGCCGATGGCCGCGTGCTCGTCGCCGATCGCGAGAACGACCGAATCCAGGTATTCGATCCCGAGGGTCGCTACCTCGCGGAGTGGACCGACGTCCAACGTCCGACCCAGCTGTCCGTAGGGCCGGATGGGCTCATCTACGTCTCCGAACTCCCGTGGGGGAAGGGCCAGCGCTCGCTGCGGTTCGGCGAGATCACGGCCGATCGCGATGGACGCGTCTCCGCGCTGCGCGATAGCGGAACCGTCGTCGCGCGCTGGGGTGGGAAGGCGCCGGGCACCGCGGGCGCGTTCACCGCGCCGCATGGGATCGCCGTCGACTCACGCGGCGACGTCTACGTCGCCGAGGTCACCTACACGATCGGCGTCGCACCGGGCCTGATCCAGGCGGGCAGCGCGCCGACGCTGCAGAAGCTCGTCCGGCGCTAGCTCGCGCGCTCCTCTTTGCCGTCGGTGAGATGCGAGACGCAGCGGAAGATGAGCTCGCGGAGTCGCTCCTGCTCCTTGGCTGAAAGCCCCGCGAGCATCTCGCGCTCGATCCCGGCCGCGGCCGCACCGGCCTTGGCGAGCCGAGCCGTCCCCGCGGGCGTGAGGTGGAGGCCGAGCGTCCGGCCATGCCGCGGCCGCCGAGCGAGCAGGCCACTCCGCTCGAGGCCGGTGATGATCTCGCTCATGGTCTGCGGCGTCAGCCGTCGCACGCGCGCGAGTCCCGCGCTCGAGACGCCAGGAATGCGCGCCACGTCGAACATGATCCCCATCTGGGGCAGCGTGAGGTCGTGCTCCTCGAGCGCGCCGGCGAACCGCTGCGAGAAATGGTGATTGAGGACGCGCAGGCCGTACACCGCGGATCCGGGAGGCCGCTTCAGGAACGACATCCACGACATATTGACAGGCTCCCGAATATTCGGCAACCTGACATCGTGATCAGCCTGCTGGAACGCTACCTCGGGCCGTATCGGCGCGGGCTCACGCTCGTCATCGGGCTGCTCTTCGTGCAGTCGATCGCCAACCTCTACCTCCCCGAGCTGAACGCCGACATCATCAACAACGGCGTCGTGCGCGGCGACCTCGACTACATCTGGCGAACGGGCGCCGTCATGATCCTGGTCACGGTCGTCTTCGCCGCTGCGTCTGTCGCCGGCGCGTACTGGGGCGCGCGGGTCGCGATGGGGTTCGGCCGCGACCTGCGCAGCGCGGTGTTCAGGAAGGTGCAGACCCTCTCGCAGGTCGAGGTCAATCACTTCGGCACGCCCTCGCTCATCACCCGGAACACGAACGACGTGCAACAGGTCCAGCAGTTCCTCGTGATGGCGCTCGCGATGATGATCTCCGCACCGATCCTCGCGATCGGCGGCACGATCATGGCCCTCCGCCAGGATGTGCCGCTCAGCGCCATGCTGCTCGTGATCATCCCGCTGATGGGTCTGGTGATCGGCCTGATCCTGACGCGGGCGATCCCGCGGTTCCAGGCCATGCAGCTGAAGATCGATCGCATCAACCTGGTGGTGCGCGAGGCGCTGTCCGGCGTGCGGGTCGTGCGCGCGTTCGTCCGGACGAGACAGGAGGAGCGACGCTTCGACGAGGCGAACCGCGATCTCACCGCGACTGCCCTCGGGGTGAACCGCCTCTTCTCGTTGATGATGCCGGCGCTCACGGTGATCATGAATCTCTCGACGGTGGCGGCGCTCTGGTTCGGGGCGATCCGCGTCGACAGCGGCGCCATGCCGATCGGCAACTTCACCGCGTTCCTGCAGTACATCATCCAGATCCTCTTCGGCGTGATGATGGGGACGGTCATGTTCGTCATGGTCCCGCGCGCCGCGGTCTCGGCCGGACGCATCCAAGAGGTCCTGCAGGCCGAGCCATCGGTGCGGGATCCCGCCTTCCCGCTTGCGCCGCCACGGGGGCAGGGCGTCGTCGAGTTCCGCGATGTCGAGTTCCGCTACCCGGGTGCCGAAGAGCCGGTGCTGCGAGGCATCTCGTTCAGCGCTCGTCCCGGCGAGACCACCGCCATCGTCGGGAGCACCGGCAGCGGCAAGTCCACCCTCGTGAACCTGCTGACCCGGTTCTATGACGTGACCGGCGGCGCGGTCCTGCTCGACGGCGTCGACGTGCGGCAGCTCCGCCGCGACGATCTGTGGTCGCGCATCGGCGTGGTCGCGCAGCGCGCCTTGCTGTTCAGCGGCAGCGTCGCGAGCAACCTGCGGTTCGGCCGCCAAAGCGCGTCGGACGAAGAGCTGTGGCTCGCCCTGGGCATCGCGCAGGCGGGCTTCGTCCGGGACATGCCGGAGGGCCTTGACGCGCAGATCAGCCAGGGCGGGACGAACGTCTCCGGTGGCCAGCGTCAGCGGCTCGCCATCGCGCGCGCCCTCGTGAAGCGGCCCGACGTCTACATCTTCGACGACAGCTTCTCCGCGCTCGACGTCAAGACGGACGCGATGCTCCGCGCCGCGCTCCGGCGCGAGGTGGCGCACGCCACCGTGCTCGTTGTCGCGCAGCGGGTCGCGACGATCATGCAGGCCGATCGGATCATCGTCCTCGACGCAGGTCGGATCGTCGGCAGCGGGACGCACCCGGAGCTGATGGTCGCCTGCGCGACCTATCGCGAGATCGTCGAGTCCCAGCTCGCCGGCAGCGAGGTCGCGGCATGAGGGCGGGAGGACCCGGCGGTCCGGGCCGTCCGGCGGGCGGCGGGCCGATGATGATGGGCTTCGCGATGAACGCCGCGACGAAGCCCAAGAATTTCAGGGCATCGCTCGCGCGATTGCTTCGCACGCTCCGTCCCGAGCGCCGGCTCATCGCGCTGGTGCTCGTGCTCGGCGTCGTGAGCGTCGTCTTCGCGGTCATCGGTCCGAAGCTGCTCGGCAACGCCACGAACATCCTGTTCGACGGGGTCCTCGGAAAGCAGATCCCCGCCGGTGTCACCAAGGAGCAGGCCGTCGCGGGCCTGCGGGCGCGCGGGCAGGATCGCGTGGCGGACATGCTCGCGAGCACGAACGTCGTGCCGGGCCAGGGCGTCGACTTCGGCGCGCTGGGCGCGGCGGTCATGCTCCTGACGGGCTTCTACCTGCTGAGCGCTTTGTTCGCCTGGGCGCAGGCCTACCTGATGGCAGGCGTCACCCAGCGCACCGTCTACCGGCTGCGCCGGGACGCTGATGAGAAGCTCGGTCGCCTCCCGCTGTCGTACTTCGACGGGCAGTCGCGGGGCGACATCCTGAGCCGCGTCACCAACGACATCGACAACATCGCGCAGACCCTGCAGCAGAGCCTCACGCAGCTCATGGTCTCCGTGCTCACGGTGCTCGGCGTCCTGATCATGATGTTCACGATCAGCCCGATCCTCGCGGGCATCTCGCTCCTGGCGGTGCCGCTGTCACTTGGCGCGACCGTGATGATCGCCAAGCGCTCGCAGAAGCAGTTCGCGGCCCAGTGGAAGCACGTCGGTCTCCTGAACGGCCACATCGAGGAGATGCACACCGGCCACAGCATCGTGAAGGTGTTCGGCCGCCAGCAGGACGCGATCGATACGTTCGACGCGCACAACGGCCGCCTCTACGAGGCGAGCTTCAGCGCGCAATTCATCTCCGGTCTCATCCAGCCCGCGATGCAGTTCATCGCCAACCTGAACTACGTCGCTATCGCCGTGATCGGCGGTCTCCGTGTCGCGACCGGAACGATGTCGCTGGGCGACGTGCTCGCGTTCATCCAGTACTCGCGCCAGTTCACGATGCCGCTCATCCAGACGGCCAGCATCAGCAACGTCATGCAGTCCGCGATCGCCTCGGCCGAGCGCGTGTTCGAGCTCCTCGACGAGCCCGAGGAGCGCCCGGATGTGGCCACGCCGCGCCGGCTCGGCCAGGCCGCCGGCCGCGTGGCGTTCGAGGACGTCTCGTTCCGCTACCGGACCGAGACGCCGCTCATCGACGACATGAACTTGCAGGTCGAGTCGGGCCAGACCGTCGCGATCGTCGGCCCCACCGGAGCCGGCAAGACCACGCTCGTGAACCTGCTCATGCGGTTCTACGAGATCGATGCGGGACGGATCACCGTCGACGGCATCGACATCCGCGATCTGACCCGCGACGACCTCCGCCGCACCTTCGGCATGGTCCTGCAGGACGCCTGGCTCTTCAACGGGACGATCCACGACAACATCGCCTATGGCGCTGACGGCGCGAGCGACGAGCGGATCCTCGAGGCCGCGCGTGCGGCGCAAGTAGACCACTTCGTACGGACGTTGCCCGATGGGTATTCGACCGTGCTCGGGGATGAAGCGACGAACGTGTCGCAGGGAGAGCGACAGCTGCTCACGATCGCCCGCGCGTTCCTCGCCAACCCGCCCATCCTCATCCTCGACGAGGCGACGAGCTCCGTCGATACGCGCACCGAGATGCTGATCCAGCGCGCGATGACCACCCTGATGCGGGGCCGCACGAGCTTCGTGATCGCGCATCGGTTGTCGACCATCCACGACGCCGATGTGATCCTCGTCATGGATCACGGACGGATCATCGAGCAAGGCACGCATGAGGAGCTCCTCGCTCGCCGGGGCTTCTACGCCGATCTCTACGAGAGCCAGTTCGCCGAGCCCATGCTCGAGGCCGTCTAGGCCGCTGCCTTCTTGGGCGCCATTAGCGTCTTGATGCCGAGCGCGAGGATCACGCCGACCGCGACGATCGCGATCACGGTCCAGCGGAGTTGATCGGAGTAGGTGAGGCCGAGCGCCGAGTCCAGCGACCACGCCCCGTTCCCAAGGAGCGCGCTCGAGAACGCCGCGGCGGCGAGCGGGAGCGTGAACTCCCAGCCGACCTTGCCGCCTCCGGCCCAGAAGCCCTGCGGCACGTGCGCGACGATCGTGACGACGACCATGTCCCCGGCCAGGAACGCGGCGCCGAGCGGGCCACCCAGCCCGAGGACCATGAGCAGGCCGCCGCCGGCCTCGGCCCCGATCGCGACGAGGGTCCAGAACAGCCCGGGCTTCAGGCCGATGCTGTCGAACCAGCCGCTCACCCCCTTGATGGACCCACCCGTGCCGACCCAGCCGAGCTTCAGCAGCCCGTGCTGCATGACGACCCCGCCGATCACCGCGCGAAGGACGATGAGCGCGAGATCGTTGCTCATGACGCCTCCAACGATGTAGCCGCGACGTCCGCGCAACGTCGACTGATGCCGATCTATTCCGACGACTAGAGTTTCGTGAGCACATGCCGATGAGAGTGCGCGTCTGCCGGTGCAGGCCGCGGTCTTCAAAACCGTTGACGGGGCGTTGCACGTTCCGTGGTGGGTTCGACTCCCATGCACTCTCGCAGTGAGTGATGCGGCGGCTCGAGCGGAGCTGGTCGAAGAGCTCGAGGGCCCGGCCACCGACCTCGCCGCCGACGTCGAGCCGGGGCGCACCTCCGCGATCGCCGCGCTCCGGTACCGGGACTTCCGGCTGTTCTGGTTCGGGCTGCTCGTATCGAACATCGGGACGTGGATGCAGATGTTCGGACAGGGCTACCTCGTCGTGCTCCTGGCGGTACGCGACGGCGTCCCGCAGCTCGCGCCGCTGTACCTCGGTCTCGTCGGCCTCGCGCGCGCGATCCCCGGCCTGACCCTCGGACTGTTCGGCGGCGCGCTCGCGGACCGCACCGATCGTCGCCGGCTCCTGCTCGTCACGCAGTCCGCCGCTGCGGTCACCGCGACGATCCTCGCGACCCTCGCGATCACCGACAAGATCAACATCGTCGAGATCCTGCTGCTCGGCGCTCTGAACTCGACGATCTTCGCGTTCGACGCGCCAACGCGGCAGTCGATGGTCCCGCGGCTCGTGCCCGAGCGCGACCTGATGAGCGCGATCGGGCTCAACTCGGCCGCGTTCAATGGCCCCCAGATCATCGGGCCGGTCATCGGCGGCCTCATCTTCGCGCCGTTCGTGGGCACACCCACCTTCGGCGCGGGCATCCTTTTCTACATCAACGCGATCTCGTACCTCGCGGTCGTGGTCGCGCTGCTGAAGATGCGTCCGATCCCGGTGGTCGGACGGAGCGGCGACGTCACGATGCTCGAGTCGATCCGCGAGGGCCTCGCGTACATCCGCCAGGACACCGTCGTGAAGTGGATCGTCATCCTCGCCGCGACGACGGCGCTGTTCGCCCGGCCCTACATCCAGCTCCTGCCGGCGGTCGCGCACGATCTGCTGAAGGTCGGGGCCGTCGAGCTGTCCTGGATGCTCGCGGCATCGGGCGTCGGCTCGCTCGCGGGCGCGCTGGCGACGGCCGCCCTTGGGGGCCTGCGGAAGCGCGGCGCGGTGCTCATCGCATCGGCCGTCGGATTCGGCGTCTCGCTGGTCTTGTTCACGATGCAGCGGACGCTGGTCCCGTCGCTGCCGCTGCTCGTGCTGCTCGGCTTCTCGACGATGGTCTTCCTGGGCATGGCGAACGGCCTGCTCCAGACGCGCTCGCCCGATCACCTGCGCGGGCGCGTGATGAGCGTGTACACGATGGTCTTCATGGGGCTGATGCCGCTTGGGTCAATGGTCATGGGGTCGATCGGCAGCATCGTCGGCACGGACGGCGGCCTGCTGGCCGGCGGCGTCGTGTGCACGGTCGTGGCGTTGTATGCGGGCGCGCGTATCGCGCCGCTGCGGGAGGCGACCGGCGGCCCGCGCCTCGCCGCGCGCCGCTCCCCGGCGGCGTGATGCCGCGCATCCCCGCGTTCGTCTTCGCGGTCGCGCTCGGCAATCTCCTCGTTCCGCTGAACTCGACGATGATCGTCGTCGCGCTCCCGCTCATCGGCCGCGACCTCGGCGCCGATCGGGTCACCCTCGCGTGGCTCGTGACCTCATACCTGATCGCGATGGCCTCACTGCAGCCGATCGCCGGCCGCCTCGGCGATCGCTTCGGCCGGCGCCGCTTCATGCTTGGCGCGCTCGTCTACTTCATCGTCGCATCGGTCGGCGCCGCGCTCGCGCCAAACTTGCTCGTGCTCGTCGCGTTCCGCCTACAGCAGGCCCTGGCCGCCGCGTCGATCGTCCCGAACAGCCTGGCGCTCCTGCGCAGCCGCTCCGTCGCGGGGAAGGCCGGCACGTACTTCGGCATCTCCGGCGCGACCACGAGCATCGGCGCGGCGATCGGTCCGCTCCTCGGCGGATTGCTGTCGGCGATCGACTGGCGGTTGATCTTCCTGGTGAACCTGCCGCTTGCCGGGCTCGCGCTGTTCATGGCCTGGCGCTCGCTGCCAGCCGACGACGGCCCTCGCCGATCGACGCGACCTGATGTCGCGGGCGCGGTCGCGCTCGGTGTCCTCCTCTCGGTGGCTGCGTGGACGCTGAATGAGGCCGGCACATCGGCACCCGCGATCACCGTCGCGCTGCTCGCGTTCGTGGCGCTTGGCTTTGTCGTCTTCGTGCGTTACGAATCGCGGAACCCCGACCCAGCCTTGCCCCCGTTCCTATTCACCATCCGGGTCTTCACCGCGTCGAACCTCACGATCGCGCTCTCCAACCTCGCGCTCTACGGCACCTTCCTCGCCGTACCGGTCATCCTCGCGGGCTCCGGACCGGACGCGACCATCCGCGGCGGCATCGCGATCAGCGTGCAGTCGGTCGCGATGATCGGCCTCTCGCCGGTGAGCGGTGCGCTCGTCGACCGGGTCGGGGCACGCTGGCCGACCGCGATCGGCGGCCTCCTCATCGCCGGCGGGCTCGCGGCACTCGGCCTATCGGGTCACGCGTCGGATTTCGGGATGATGCTCATCTGCCTGCCCATCACCGGCGCCGGCGTCGCGCTCACGTTCCCCGCGACGCGGATCGCGGCGCTCGATGCGGTGCCCGCGCGCTACGCAGCGCTCGCATCAGGGGTGACCTCGTCGAGTCGCTACTTCGGGGGGATCATCGGCGCGCTCGTGGCGGGCCTCGCGCTCGTCGAGGTCACCGAGGCCGCTGCCGCGCGGCTGTTCCTGATCCTCGCCGTCTCCGGCGTTGCCGCGGCGGTCGTGGGCTCGCAGCTGCCGCGGCACATCGCTCCGTCGGTCGATCTCGAGGTCTCGCCGGCGGTCTAGATCGCGGTCGCGATCCGTCGCACGGTACCCGCGGTCCCGTCGACCTCGACGAGCTCGCCGTCGATGAGCGTCTCCATCGCCGTCCCGGTCCCGGTGACGGCCGGGATCCCGAACTCGCGCGCGACGAGCGCCGCGTGCGACAGCGCGCCGCCGACGTCGGCGACGATACCGCTCGCCATGTTGAACAGCGGGACCCAGCTCACCGTCGTCGAGCGGCACACGAGCACGTCACCGCGCTGGAACCGCTCGAAGTCCGCGGGGCCGCTCACGAGGCGCACGGGACCGCGGCCGCGGCCGGGCGACGCCGCGACGCCGCGCAGGACGTCGCGCTCGGTCTGCTCGACGCGGTAGCCGAGGTCGCGGATCGACGACGACGGGACCGGCGCGGTCGGCTGGGTACCGATGTACCGCGGCGGCCGGAGGCGCCGGTCGCGCTCGAACGCGCGCGCGCGCTGGTCGACGAGGGCCCGGCGGTCCGCGCCGGTCGTGAGCGCCTCGCGAACGTCCGCGATGCGGAGGTGCACGATGTCCTGCGCCCCGGCGATCGACCCGGCGCGCTCGAGGATGCCGCCGACGCGGAGCATGAAGCGCCGCGTGTTCGCCTGGCAGAGCCGGTCGATCCAGTAGTTGTGCTCTTCGCTCAGCGCGCCGCACGCTCGCGCGGCAGCGAGCAGCTCGTCGAAGCGCGCGAGATCGTCCAGCCGATCGTGCAGGTCCTCGAGGGTACGCCGCTCCAGATCATCGCTCTCCGCGAGCAGGCGCGCGCGCCGCGCGGACGGGCTCTCGCCGGTTGCGCCGACGAGCCGGGCGAGCTCGCAGAACAGGAGCCGCGGCTCGTCGGACCACGATGGGCTCGTGATGCCGAAGCCGGTCTGCCCGAGATCACCGTGGAGCGCGAGGAACGCCGCAAGCGCGTCGCGCACGCGCGGGCCGCCGTCGATGCGGTCGAGGTCGTCGAGGGCGTGGAGGCCCGCGATCGCCCGCGCGACCGCCGGCTCCGCGCGGATCGTGGCCGCGAGGTCGTGCAACCGCTGCTGCATTTCGTGCAGC
>DATCPY010000126.1:0-12180 GCA_036569845.1 Candidatus Limnocylindria bacterium
CGCGCCCTCGCGGAAGCGGTCGAGCGCGTAGTACGCCTTTACAAAGGCGTCCTGCGTCACGTCCTCCGCTTCGGAGGAGCTCGCGGTGATCACGTACGCGACCCGCGCAGCGAGCGCCTGGTAGCGCGTGACCAGCTCGCCATACGCGTCTTGGTCACCACGTCGTGCACGCTCCACCAACACGGATTCGCCGGGCTGCTCCAGTGGTCGGCCCTCCACGGAGTTGTTTACCGCCCCTCGTACAGCGGAGCGTCCGGCGCGGTTCCCGTGCCCGCGTGAGCAACCATCCAGCGGGCGCGGATCTCGAGCTCCTCCCGCGTCGCCGCCGCGAGCCCGGAGACGCTGAACGAGCCGATGGCGAACGACGCCGCCGCCATCCCGTACGCGACGGCGTCCCGCAGGGCCGCCCCGTCGGCTCGTCCGAGGGCCGCGAGGCGCGCGGTGAACGCTCCGGCGAGGGCATCGCCCGCGCCGGTCGGGTCGACCACGGTCGCCGGATACGCGGGGATCGCTAACGAGCCCTCGGCGGTGACGAGGACCGCGCCCTCGCGACCGCGCTTGACGATCACGGCGCGCGGTCCGCGGCGCAGCAACGCGCCGGCGCCCTTCCCGCCGGTCAGGGACGCGAGCTCCGCCTCGTTCACCGACACGACGCCGACCGCCGCGATCACGTCGTCGAGGTCCCGGCGGTGACCGGCGATCCACTCCTCCATCGTGTCGAGCACCGCGATCGCCGGGCGGAGCTGGGCGAGCGCCGCTGACTGCGCCGACGGATCGGTGTTCGCGAGCAGCACGTACGGCGTGTCGGCCCACGCGCGCGGGACCGTGGGGCGCCAGCCACGCACGACGCCCAGCTCGGTGTTGGCGACCTCGCTCCGGGTGAAGTCGTCGCGGTATGTGCCCGCCCACCGGAGCGTCCGTCCCGTCCGGCGCTCGAGGCCGCTCAGGTCGATATCGGACGCGAGCAACGGCAACAGATCCGCGTCACGAAGGTCGTCGCCCGCGACGGAGACCAGCGCGGTCGGCGCGAGCTTTGCCGCCGCGATGCCCGCGTACGCGCCCGATCCGCCGAGCAGGTCCGCGCGCGCCTCCGTCGGCGTACGCACGTCATCGAACGCGAGTGGCCCCACGATCACGACCGGCACGGTGGATACGATGGACCGGTGCCGACCGAGCCGCTACACGAATACGTGTCCCGGGGCTTCGGTGCGACGACCGACCTGTACGAGAAGGTCCGGCCCGAATATCCGGAGGCCGCGGTCGCGATCCTCGTCCGCGAGCTCGGCATCTCCCGCGGCCGCGTCGTCGTGGACGTCGGCGCGGGGACCGGGAAGCTCACCCGCATGCTCGTGCGGACCGGTGCGACCGTGATCGCGGTCGAGCCGCTCGCCGAGATGCGCGAGCGCCTCGCCGAAGGCGTGCCGCTGGCCGTGGCCTTCGACGGCACGGCGGAACGGATGGCCCTACGCGACGGATCCGCGCACGCGATCACGGTCGCGCAGGCGTTCCATTGGTTCGATGGCGATCGCGCGCTCGCGGAGCTCCACCGGGTGCTCGCTCCCGGTGGCCTCCTCGGCCTCATCTGGAACGTCCGCGACCGCCGGACGCCATGGGTCGCCGCATTCGACGCGCTCGTCGACGCGGTCGACCCGGACCGGCCCGATCACCAGACCGGAAAGTGGCGCGCCGCGTTCGAGCGAACGCCGCTCTTCGGTCCGCTCCAACAGCGCGACATCCAGTACGAGCAGACGCTCACGCCGGCTGAGATCACCGACCGCGCCGCGACGGTATCGAGCATCGCGTCGCTCGACGAGGCCGAGCGCGAGCGGGTCCTCGACCGGTTCCGCGAGCTCGCGGCCACGCACCCCGACATCCGGGGCCAACAGACGGTGACGCTCCCCTACCTCACGAAGGTGTACTGGACCGCGCGCCGCTAGGGCAGGCAGTCGGAGAAGGTTCCGACCGGCGCGCTCCATTTGAAGGCGAGCTGGATGATCCGGCGGCCGTCGAGGCTGAACCGGACGAAGAGCGGCACCCGCGGCCGGACCGCAGCGCCGTAGCCCCGCTCGCGGATCGTGTCGCTCGAGCGGCTGATGTCGACACCGATGCTCGACTCGCCGTCCTGAAGGTCGACGAACTGGACGATGTCGATCCGGTCGTGGTCGGCGATGCGGCTGCGAAGCCAGTACGTCGCCGATTCGTGGTCGCTGATCGAGTAGAGCTTCTGGCTCCCGTAGTCGCAGTCGCCGCTGAACAGGATCCGCTCGTCGATGAACGCGATGGCGTCGTCGTAGCGGCCCGCGTCGTAGGCATCGACGAATGCCCTGACCGTCTCGACGTGGTGGACCGCGCCTTCGTCGAACGGCGTGGGCGCGAAGGTCCGCGGAGCGCGTGTGCCGGGCGAAGACGTCGGCAGCGGCACGACCGCCGATGAGCACGCAGCGAGCAGGAGGCAGAGCGCGACGAGCCTCAGACCGCGCCATCCTTGTGCAGCTTCGCGATCTCGTCCTCGCTGTAGCCGAGCTCCATGAGCACGTCGTCGGTGTGCTCTCCGAGGAGCGGCGGATGGGTCCGCACCGATGGCGGCGTCCCATCCATCCGGACGGGGATCCCGGGAGCGCGCACGCGGCCGGCCGTGGGATGGTCGACCTCGGCGATGAGGCCGAGGTGCCGGACCACCGGATCGGCGAACACGTCGTCGAGGCCGTTGATCGGCCCGACCGGCACGTTCACCTTTCGCAGGCGCGCGACGACGTCGTCCTTCTTCAGCGATCCGATGCGCTTCTCGAGCATCGGGATGAGGGTCGCGCGGTTCTGCACGCGCTTCCCGTTGTCGGCGAAGCGCTCGTCGTCCGCGAGGTCGTCGAGGTCGAGCGCCGCGCAGAGCCGCTCGAAGAGGCCGTTGTTGCCGGCGCAGACGTTGACGAACCCGTCCGCCGCGCGGAAGGTCTGGTACGGGACGATCGAGGCGTGCACGTTCCCCTCGGGCCTCGGCACGGTGCCGTCCGCGAAGTACCGCGCGGCCTGACGCGAGAGGAGCGCGACCTGGCCGCCGATCATCGTGGCGTCGATCGCCTGTCCTTCGCCGGTGCGCTCGCGTGCGTGGAGCGCCGCGAGGATCGCGAATGCCGCGAACATCCCCGCCACCATGTCGGCCTGCGGCACGCCGACCATGACCGGGTCACCACCGGGCTCGCCGGTCAGGCTCATGATCCCGCCCATCCCTTGGACGATGAGGTCGTACGCGGCCCACGCCCGGCCGGGACCATCCTGTCCGAAGCCCGAGATCTGGCAGAGGATCGCCCGCGAGTTCAGGGCGCGGACGCGCTCCTTCGGGAAGCCGAGCCGCGCGAGGGTGCCGGGGCTGAAGTTCTCCACGACCACGTCGGCCTTCTCGATGAGCCGTTCGAGCACCTTCGCGCCATCGGGGTGCTTGAGGTCGAGCGTGATGCTGCGCTTGTTCCGATTGATCGAGAGGTAGTACGCGGACACGCCGTTGATGTGCGGCGGTGCCCAGCCACGGGTCTCGTCGCCGGTGCCGGGCTGCTCGATCTTGATCACCTCGGCGCCGTGGTCGGCGAGCATCAGCGTGCAGTACGGCCCCGCCAGCGCGCGGGTCAGATCCACGACCCGGATGCCCGCGAGCGCGCCCTCCGCGCCGTCTCGACCGCCGCTGATCGCCGGCAGCGCTTCGAGCGTGTCTTCGTCACGAAGGACCGCGTCACCGTCGCGCTGCTCCCCGTTGACGATGAACGCCGCGGTCTCCGCGGCAGGGATCCCGAGATCGCGCACGACATCGAGGGCGGTCTTCCCCGCCCCTTCGACACGAAGCTGCTTCACGCCGCCGGGGCTGAACTGGCGCAGCTCGCCGTGGAGCACGAGCGTGATCACGGCGCGATCTCGAGCGCCCGCTCGATGACCGTCCGGACGCCGACGTCGAGCCGCTGATCGATCAGTCGGACCGTTTCGCGGAAGAGCCGCACCGCCGCCTCCCCTTGGGCGCGCTCGTCGCCGCCCGCGAGGCCGAACGCCGCGCGGTGGTGCGCCGACCAGTCGGGGCCCGCGCTCTGCTCGAGGATCCGGTAGTAGACGTTCTCGGTCGGGATCGGGACGAGGTACGCGACCGAGACGATCCGCTCGCACTTGCCGGTCAGCGCCGCTGCGGCATGCAGGATCTTCGCGCTGTCGGCACGGTCGACGCCATCGCGGATCTTGAAGACGTACTCGCAGGATGAGCCGGCCTTCTCGCGGAGGTACGCCGTCGCGGCGGGCGCCAGCGGCGCATAGTCGAATGCGGCCGACAGCGCTTGGAGCCGGGCGAGCGCGCCGTCCCGGTCCACCAGGATCCGCATCGCGGCATACGAGGGGACCGCCCAGATCGCCTTGTCAGGCTGTTCGAGCTGGGCGAGCTGCTCGGCGTGGGTGATCGAGCCGGCCATGACCAGCCGATCATCAAGGAGCGAGGGGCGGGTCGGCCACTTGTCGGTCAGTCGGGCGACGGTCGACTCGACGTCGAGGTCGCTCCAGCGCGACGCATCGCCACGGGCGGCGCTCCCCAGTAGCGCGATGCCGCGTACCGCGGGGCCGTCGGCCAGGGCGACGAGCCGGTCGATCAGCTCGGGCGTCAGGACGCTCTCGATGCCCGGCGAAGTGGCCATGAAATCGCAGCGTACCGTCTGGTCATGTCCGAGACCGCCTCGTTGCCGCTGTTCCCCCTCGGGAGCGTGCTGTTCCCCGGCATGCTGCTTCCGCTCCACATCTTCGAGCCGCGCTATCGGCTCCTCCTGCAACGCGCCGTCCAGAACGACGAGCCGTTCGGCATCGTCCTCATCCGGTCGGGCGCCGAGGTCGGCGGCCCCGCCGAGCCGCACCGCGTCGGCACGACCGCGCGCGTCGTGGGCACGACACCGCTCCCGGGCGGACGCTCGTTCATCATCGCCCGCGGTGAGCGGCGCTTCGAGATCGAGAAGATCGATGCCGAGCGCGAGCCGTACCTCATCGGCCTGGTGCGCTACCTCGATGAGGACGACGGCGCCGACGCGGAAGCGCTCGCCGATCGCGCGGCGGACCACTTCGGGCAGTACCTCACCGGCATCCTCGCGACCTCGACCGACGCCCGGTCTGAGTCACCGCTCGGAGAGCTGCGGGACGGGACGCCGGCCGACGTCTCGTACCGGATCGCGGGCGGCCTCGGCATCGACGCGACGGAGCGGCAGCGACTCCTCGAGACGGAGCGGACCGCGCCGCGGCTCGAGTCGGTGATCAGCCTGCTCGAACGGGAGAACACCCTCTTGAAGGAGGTGTTGCTGCGGCTCCGTGCTCGCGGCGAGGCCCCGCCGCTGAACTAGGTGAGCCCGGCGGAGTGCACGACCGCGCCGGCGACGACCGTGCCGCTGATCTTCAACGCCGGCCACTCGTCGACCGGCGTCAGCGCGAGATCGCGCTCCACCACCGTTGCGTCGCACCGCATCCCCATCGCGAGGGTCCCGCGCTCGTGCTCGGCCCCCATCGCGTAGGCGGCACCGGACGTGTACGCAGCGATCGCTTCGTGGAGCTCGAGGGCCTGCTCCGGATGCCAGCGATCGGCATCAGCGGGACGCTTTCTCGCGACCGCCGCGTGGATCCCGAGGAGCGGATCGATCGGCTCGACCGGTGCGTCTGAGCCGAACGCGAGTCGAGCGCCGCGATCGAGCAGGTGCCGCCACGGGTATGCCCGCATCGCGCGCTCGGCGCCCCAGTAGCGATCGACGAGATCGCGATCGCTCGTCGCGTGGATCGGCTGCATGGAGGCGATGACATCGAGCGCACCGAACCGCGCGATGTCCTGCCGGCGGAGGAGCTGCACGTGCTCGACCCGCTGCCGGAGCTCGGGATGTGCGGCCCGCGTCGGCTCGATGGCGTCGAGGGCCACGTGCACCGCCCGGTCACCGATCGCGTGGATCGCGACGGCGATGCCGGCGTCCGCAGCGCGGGCCACATCCGCGTTGAGGTGCTCGGCCTCGATGGTCAACAGGCCGCGGTCGCTGCTCCCCAGGTACGGCTCCTCGAGCGCGGCGGTCTGCGAGCCGAGCGCGCCGTCGGTGAAGATCTTGAGATGGCCGGTGCGCAGCCACTCGTCGCCGAGGCCGCTGCGCAGGCCGAGCACGAGCGCAGCGTCGAGACTGCCGTGCGGGATGCCCATCGCGACGCGAAGCCGCAGGTCGCCGCGATCCCGGCGGCGCTGGAACGCGCTGAACGCGCTCGCCTGCTCGAGATCCTCGATGGCGGTGATGCCCCGGCGGTGGGCCTCGCGCTGGCCCTTCTCGATCGCGGCGAAGCAGTCATCGACCGTCGGCGGCGGCACGACCGCGTCGGCCAGCCGATTTGCGTTCTCCTTCAGGATGCCGATCGGCGCGCCCGCCGCATCACGCTCGATCGCGCCCCCGTCCGGCGCCGCGGTGGTGGGGCCGATGCCGGCTGCCCGCATCGCCGCGGTGTTGAGCCAGCGAGCGTGACCATCGCGGCTCCGTAGCGCGGCCGGCCGGCCCGCGGTCGCCCGATCGAGCTCGGCGGCGGTCGGCCAGCGGCCCCACCGGTTCTTGTCGAATCGGCCCCCGAGCACCCACGCGTTCTCCGGCAGCCCGCGCGCGTACGTGGTGATCCGCGCAAGAGCCGCCTCGACGGTCGGCTCGTCGCGCAGGTCGATCTGGTCCATCTGGATCGCCCACCACGTGAAGTGGACGTGCGAATCGTGCCAGCCCGGCGTCATGAGCCCGCCGCGGAGGTCGATCCGCTCCGCTGACGGATGCTCGCGGCGTAGCTCCGCTGCGCGGCCGACGGCGCGGACCACGCCGTCGATAGCCACGAGCGCTTCAGCGCTGGTGCCATCGCCGACGTGGATCCGGCCGCCATGGAACAGGAGCGCGCTCACGCGCGCAGGATGCTAGCTACCGCTCTCGATCGGTGCGCCGATGAGGCTCCCATACTCGGTCCAGCTGCCGTCGTAGTTGCGGACCTTCTCGTGACCGAGGAGGTACTTGAGGACGAACCAGGTGTGCGAGCTGCGCTCGCCGATGCGGCAGTACGCGATGGTCTCCTTCGACCCGTCGAGACCCTTCGCGCCGTAGAGCTGCCGCAGCTCGTCCGCGGTCTTGAACCGGCCGTCCTCAGCGACAGCGGTCGCCCACGGGACGTTGGCCGCGCCTTTGATGTGGCCGCCGCGCTGGGCCCCTTCCTGTGGCAGGTTCTCCGGGGCGAGGAGCTCGCCCGAGAACTCCTTCGGCGAGCGGACGTCGACGAGCTTCTTGCCGTTCTTCTCGACGGTCTCGAGCACGTATTCGCGGAGCGCGCGGAGCGAGCTATCGGGACCGCTCGCCGTGTACTGGCCGGCCGGATAGGCCGGCACGGCGGTCGTCGTCGGACGCTGCTCGGCGAGCCACTTGACGCGGCCGCCGTTCACGAGACGGACGTCCGCGTGCCCGTAGTACTTGAGGAGCCAGAAGAACCAGGCGGCGAACCAGTTGTTGTTGTCGCCGTACACGGCGATCGTCGTGTTCGGCACGACGCCGAATTTCGAGAGCAGCGTTTCGAGCTGCTCCGTGGAGAGGACGTCGCGCACCGGACGCTGCTGGAGGTCGGTCTTCCAGTTCAGGCCGATCGCGCCCGCGACATGGCCCTGCTCGTACGCCGACGTGTCGACGTCGACCTCGAAGACGCGGACGTTCGGATCGGTCGCGTGCGCGGCGAGCCAATCGGTCTCGACGAGCGTTTCGGGATGGGCATAGCCGGACATTCAGTAACTTCCTTCCATTACCCGCCTATCGGTGGGCGGGTCAGTCGCTGGGTGTCGCATGAGGGGCAGGCCGCTTGTCTCAGCGGCCTACGGACACCAGCAGGTGAGCCCGAAGCAGTCAGGACCTCGGGCAATGCAGCGAGGTGAATTTCCGACGTGTTGAGTCAACAATCCGTTTTCTACCACGCGAACGGCCTAAAGCCAAGGCCGGACGACGCCGGGAAGCTCGTCCAGGTGCTCGATGACCGCGTCGGGCCGCACGTCGGCCGGAAGCTCGTGCATCGCGGTCCGCCGCAGGACGGCGCGCAGGCCCACCGCCTGTGCGCCCCGAACGTCCGCGACCGGGTTGTCCCCGACCATGAACGCTTCCGCAGGTCGGACGCCGGCCAGGTCGAGCGCCCGCTCGTACATGGCACGATGTGGCTTCCGCCAGCCAACATCGTGCGAGCTCACGACGCCGTCGATCGCGTCCGTCAGCCCGAGTCGCTCCCAGTCGCGCAGCACTTCCGCGTCGCCGCGCGAGAGCGTGTTGGTGACGAGCACGACCTTCAGCGATCGCTCCTTGCACCAACGCACGGCCGCGGCCGCGCCGGGCACGGGTGTCGAAACCAGGTCGAGCGGCACGGCGAACGTCGACCGAAGGCGGTCGACCTCGATATCGCAGGTGATCCGCTGTGCGACGAACCACGCTTCGTACCAGCGATTGGTCTCCTGCCGCTCGTTGTCGGACGGCTCGATGTCCGCGCCGATCAGGGCGTCGTACCAGGGCCGCTCGCCGAACGCCGCGACGAGATGGGCCCGGACCACCGGCCGCAGCTCGTCCGGAGGGAGCCATCCTTCGGCGAGGGTGTCGCCGACGTCGAAGAACGCGGCGCGCACTCCCACGCGAATATCGTATCGACGATGCTCGACTTCGATCAGCTCGCGTTCATCGAGAGGTGGCGGCAGCGGGCGTCGCGCGGGGTCGTCATCGCGCTCGACGGGACGCGCGGCGACATCGTCGTGACGATGCGCGCCGGCGAGCTGGGCGAGCGGCTCGATTTGCGCGGCAAAGATGCGACCGGCGCCGTCCGCAAGGCGCGGCTCGCGATCGGCGATCGCGTGACCATGGCCATCGAGTACACCGCGAAGGACGTATCGGCCGGTACCGGCGCAAGCGTGAGCGGCTCGCTGGTCGCGCCGGGTGCCGTGGTCGAAGGAACTGTGTCCGCGACCGGGGAGATCACCGTCGTGGATTGCGGGACGGCGCTCCTGGTGAAGGGCGAGACGCTGGTCGCGAACGTCGGCGACGTCGTCCGGTTCACCATCGCGGACGAAGGTCGCGCCTACCTCATCCCGACGCGCTAGGGCTTCTTCGGCTCGAGCTTCTGGAGCTCCTCCGCGATCTCCTCGGCGTCGGGCACCTCGCGGAGCTGATGCACGTCGATGTACCGGACGATCCCTTGCGGGTCCACCACGATGATGGCGCGCTCCGGACGGCCGATCTCCTCGTTGAACACGCCCCACTGCCGGGACACGGCGCCGTGCGGCCAGAAGTCCGAGCAGAACGGGTAGCTCGTGATGCCGAGCTGTTCGGCCCAGGCCTTCAGCGCGTACACCGCGTCGCACGTGATGCCCACGACCTGGGTCGTCCCCGGCTCATATCGCTGCTGAAGCGACGCGAGCGCCGGGGCTTCGTGGTTTCAGGTGCCGCTGAACGCGAAGGCCATGAACGCGACGACGACTCGCTGACCGCGCAGCGCCGACAGCGTGATCGTGCGGCCGTCGTGCGCGCGAAGCGTGAAGTCTGGCGCGGGATCGCCGACCTTCAACGTCTTGGTCTCGGTCGCGATCTTCGTGCGACCCGTCGGTCGTTCGTCCTCGGCCACGTCCCTAAGATAGCCGCATGCACGCACCTGGAGTCGAAGGCCGGCGGATCAATGCGCGCCGCCGCGACTTCCTCGCGTACGCGACGGTGTGTCCGTTCTGCGGAGAGCACGTCGGCCCGCGCTTTGTGACCCGCGAGCATTCGGACGTGCCGCCGAACCCGCCCTACGCCGCCTCGGTGAAGTGCCCGCGCTGCCGCGAGCTCTACGAGGTCGTCTTCAGCGACTAAGGAAGTACGGTGACGATCAGGAAGACGCCTTCGTCTTCCATCCAGGCCGTGCCGTCGATCACCGGCCGCAGATGGATCGAGTACACGCCCGGGGTCGCCGGTGCCTTGACCTGGAAGGTGAATGTCCCGGTCTGACCCGCCGCGACCGTGGCCTCGGTCTGGGTCGCGACGCGGCTGGCGAAGGGCCAGTTCACCCCGAGCGCCGCCCACGTGACGTCGTCGAGGTTGATCCCGAGCCGGGCCTCCTGCCCGAGGACACCCTTCACCCACGGGCTCGATCCGGTGTTCGTGAACGAGATCGTCAGCGGCGCGCTCGTCTGGCCGGCTCGGAGGGTCGGGTAGGCCGACTGCGAGGCCCACTTCGCGTGGTAGCTGGACGCGCTCACGATGACCATGAACACGCCCGAGTCCTCCATCCACGTCACGCCATCGATCACCGGACGGAGCGGGAGGCGGTACGTGCCGGGTGTGGTCGGCGCGCGCACGTTGAATGTGAAGGTGCCGGTCTGGCCGGGCGCGACCGTGCTCTCGACGGTGGTCGCCAGGCGGTTGCCTGACATCCACCCGTCGTTCATGCCGAGGCTCGCGAAGGCGAGCGTGTCGCCATTCAGGCCGAGGTTGGCCTGCTTGCCGGCGACGCCCGTCTGCCAGGTCGCGGTGCCGGTGTTCTGGAATTTCACGGTGAGCGAGGTCGACGTCCCCGGTACCAGGGTCGGCCACGCGCTCTCGCTCTGGAATGCGGAGTGGAAGGTCTGCGTCGGCGCGGGCGGGACCGAGCCCGATGCGCCGGCGGTGGTGAAGTCCCACTCGTTCGTCGCCATCACGCCGTTCACGTTGATGTCGAACCGCACGTGGTACGTGGTGCCCGCAGCGAGCGGCTTCTGCGGGACGATGACTTGGTAGTCGTACTCGAACTGCTGCGGCGCGTAGTAGATCGGCAGACGTGAACCGTCAGGCGCGACGACCTCGGCCGCGCGCATGGTCACGCTCTGGGCCGCCGAGTACACGATCATGATCGGATAGCCGACCGGTCCGGACGTACCGGCCGGGAGCGGGTTCGGCGATTCTTGCCCGCTCCAGCTCGTCGGGATGCCACCCTGGCCTGCGGCGGGCGAGCGGACGTAGTTCACCGGGCGGCCGCTGAAGTCGTAGACGAAGTCGCCGACGGTCGAGCCGCGGCTCCCGATGATCGAGTAGCCCCAGCCGGTCGAGACCGAATTCGGATGCATCATCCCGAGGCGGTGATATGGCGCGTCCCACAGCTGGTTGACGCCGGCCACGCCGCTCGAGCCGCCGGTCGCGACCTCGCTCACGAAGGAGGTCGACCAGCCCGTCGCGATCAGCCGGTCGCGCGCCGAGTACCCCGTGTAGTACGGCAGGCCGCTCGTCTCGTAGTGGCCCATGTACCCGTTCGCCGAGCTGTAGTTCGCGTGGTTCTGCGCCGCGGCGTTCACCCGCGCGTCGGCGCCGATCGTCGGCGCACCCACCGAGAAGCGGTGGTCATTGAGGGTTTGGAGCATGTCGGCCTGCACGGCGGACTGCGCCGCATTCGCGTTCGTCGTCGAGAACGCGTCCGCCGAGCGAGCGTTCAAGCTCATGCTCGACAGCGTGAGGAGGAGGGCGAGCGCGGTGAAGGAGAGGGTCCTTTTCATCATCAGGGCCAACGAGCCCCGGTTGCCCGTCGTTATCGGATCGTTACCGGACGACTGACCGGAAGTAGTACGAAAGTCCGGCCAGCGCCGCCCGCCCGCGGCGCCGCCGTCACGAAGCTAGAGCTACTTCTTCTTCGCCTTCTTCTTCGCGGTCTTCTTGGCAGCCTTCTTCTTTGCGGGCATTTAGGTCACCTCCCTTCCTCTAAGAGTGATCGGCGCGTCCACGCGACTCAGAACAGCCGCCGCTGCCGCCCGGTCATACGACCGGCCTGGCTGGAGCGAGCGAGCCATTCCTCGAATTCGCGTCGCGGGATGCGCCAGACCCGACCGACCCGGACCGCGGGAATGCGCTCCGGATCCGCGTCGTCCACTGCGCCGAGGCGGCGCAAGATGGTCGTGGGGTGGACACGCAGGCGCTTGGCCACTTCGTCGGTCGTGAGGAACTCGTTTTGACCTTCCCGGGCCGACAATGCGGTCACTGCACCTCCTGCGGGGACAGCTGCTATGAGCATCACCTGCGTGAACGCACTCTACCTGCGTTGCGCGCTAGATTGCAAGACCCTCCAGGTCCTAGCCAGGAGCCGGAGCGCGCGGTCGAGCCGGGCCCGGTTCGCCGGATCATTGAGCCACCGCGATGCGCCGCTCGGGTGCGGAAGCGGGAT
>DATCPY010000127.1:0-15412 GCA_036569845.1 Candidatus Limnocylindria bacterium
GGTACGCGGGCAGGTCCGCGTCGTCGCGCGGGGCGCCGTACGTCATGAGCAGGATGCCGGTCGTCACGCGGCCACCAGCGCGCTCTCCTCGCGCACGAGCGCCGCGAGCCGCGCGAGCGTGTCGGCCTCGGTCTGCGGCAGGACGCCGTGCCCGAGGTTGAAGATGTGGCCGCGCCGGCCGGCCGCGCGGCGCAGCACGTCGCGCGCGCCGGCCGCGACGACGTCGAACGGCGCGAGGCAGATCCCCGGATCGAGATTGCCCTGCAGCGCGATCTCCGGGCCGACGAGCGCCGCGGCCTCGTCGAGTGGCACGCGCCAGTCGACGCTGACCGCCTCCGCGCCGGCGCGCGCCATCGCCGGCAGGAGGAGCGGATTGCCGGTCGCGAAGTGGATGCGCGGCGCGCCGAGACCGTCGAGCGCCGCGAAGATCCGCGCCGTGTGAGGCAGGACGGTACGCGCATAGTCGTCCGGCGCGAGGGCGCCGGCCCACGAGTCGAAGAGCTGGATGACGTCAGCGCCCGCCGCGACCTGCGCGCGTAGGTACCGCGACAGGACCTCGACGAGCGTGTTCATCAGCTGCGCCCACAGCTCCGGCTCGCCGAAGAGCATCGCCTTCGTCCGCGCGAGATCGCGGCTGGGGCGGCCCTCGATGAGATACGACGCGAGCGTGAACGGGGCGCCGGCGAATCCGACGAGCGCGATCTGGGGTGGCAGGTCGCGGCGCAGAGCGCGGATCGTCTCGAACAGGTACGGCGTCGCCTCCTCGGCCGCCACCACGCGAAGCCCCTCGACATCCGCGGCGGTGCGGACGGGCACCTCGACGATCGGTCCGATCTCGGGCTCGATGCGGAACGGCACGCCCATGCCGTCGAGCGGCAGCATGATGTCGGCGTAGAGCACCGCCGCGTCGACCCCGAGTCGTTCGACCGGCATCCGCGTCACGCGCGCGCAGAGCTCGGGCGTGCGGGCCATCTCGAGGATGCCGTACCGCTCGCGGAGCGCGCGGTACTCCTCGAGGCAGCGGCCAGCCTGACGCATGAACCACACCGGCGTGCGCTCGACGGCCTCCCGCCGAGCCGCACGAACGAGCAGCGGCGCGGTCATGCCGGCATGCGCGAACGGGCGCCGTCGATCAGGTCGAGCGCCTCGGCGAGCGGCATCGCCGCACCGACGAAGATCGGGGTCTCGCGTTCGGTGTACGACGATGACTCCGTCTCGCGCAGGTCGGCGACGAGGGCGAGGAAGTCGCGCGGATCGGGCGCCTCGAACGCGACGACGAACTCGTTGTCGTCGATGCCGAAGCTGTACCCGGTGTGGATCCGCACGTCGGGATACTTGTGACCGACCGCAAAGTGGCCGCCCATGATCCGCGTGCGCTCCGCGAGCGGCAACGCGTACCACGCGCGCTTCTTCGTCATCGGATACACGACGACGTACGGCTTGTCGCCGACCGGCCCCGCGGGCGCGCGGTGCTCGGTCGCGGCGGCCTCGTGCTCGCCGAGGTACTTGGACTTCCGCCGCGCCGCGAAGTACGCGTACGGCCGGGTGCTCCAGGCCCAGAACGCGGTCGCCGCGAGGCGGCTCTCCGCCGTCCGGAGGTCCGCGGCGTCACCGGCGACGAGCCAGAGGAGAACATCTGCGTCGCTGCGGGTCCCGACCAGCGAGTACGCGTGCGCGGCCACGCCGCAGGATGCGACCGCGTCGGCGAACTCGCGCTTGTCGCGCTCGCGGTGGGCGTCGTCGCGCCGCCGCCACTCCGGCGAGGCAGCGAGGGTCAGGTAGCGGAACAGCTCGTTCATCGGGCCATCTCCAAAAGGACGTGATCGGCCGCGTCGCCGATCGCGTCGATATCCGCTTCGTCGTGGGCAAGCGACAAGAACGCGCATTCGAGCTGCGAGGGCGGGAGCAGGACGCCGCGCTCGCGCATGCCGCGGTGGAAGCGCGCGAAGCGCCCCCGGTCGACGCGCGCAGTGTCGCTCTCGTTCGCGATGGGCGCGTCAGTGAAGAAGAGCGTGAGCAGCGAGCCGACGCGCTGCACGCGCGCCGGCACGCCGGCATCCGCGGCGGCGGCCGCGAGCCGCGCTTCGAGCCGCGCGCCAAGCGACTCGAGCCGCGCATAGGCCCCGCCGTCCAGATGGGCGAGCGTCGCGAGACCGGCGGCCATCGCGAGCGGATTGCCGGAGAGCGTCCCGGCCTGATACGCCGGTCCGAGCGGCGCGACGTGCGACATGAGCGCGCGCGACCCGCCGTACGCGCCGACCGGGAGGCCGCCGCCGATGACCTTGCCGAAGCACGCCAGATCCGGCCGCACGCCGGTCCGCTCGAGGGCGCCACCCCGGGCGACGCGGAAGCCGGTGATGACCTCGTCGAAGACGAGGAGCGCGCCCGTGCGATCGCAGAGCGCGCGCAGACCGGCGAGGAACCCGGGGCCGGGTGGGACGCAACCCATGTTGCCGGCGAAGGGCTCGACGATGACCGCCGCGATCGTGTCGTCGATCGCGCGCTCGCATGCCGCGCGGTCGTTGTACTCGACGACGATCGTCTCCCCGGCCGTCGCCGCGCTCACGCCGGCCGAGTCGGGGAGGCCCAGCGTCGCGACGCCGGAGCCCGCGCGGGCGAGCAGCCCGTCGCTGTGCCCGTGATAGCCGCCCGCGAACTTTACGATCCGCATGCGTCCGGTCGCGGCGCGTGCGACGCGCAGCACGCTCATCGCGGCCTCCGTGCCCGACGATACGAAGCGGAGCATCTCGACCGCCCGATACGCGGCGACGATCGTCTCCGCGAGCTCGACCTCGAGCGGCGTCGGCGCGCCGTACGACGTGCCGAGCCCCGCCTGCCGCGTGATCGCGGCCACGACGTCGGGGTGCGCGTGGCCGAGGATGAGCGGGCCCCACGAGCACACGAGGTCGATGTACTCGTTACCGTCGGCATCCCACACGCGTGATCCGGCGCCGCGCACGATGAACGGCGGCTCACCGCCGACCGCGCGGTACGCCCGCACGGGGCTGGAGACGCCGCCCGGCATCACCGCCTCCGCGCGGCGCAGCAGGGCCTGGTTCGCGCCGGCGGTCACGACCACGTCGCGGCCTCGAGCGCGAAGTACGTGATCACGACGTCCGCGCCCGCGCGGACGATGCCGACCAGCGCCTCGCGCGCGGCGCGCTCGCGGTCGAGCCAGCCGCGTTCGGCTGCGGCGCAGATCGCGGCGTACTCGCCGCTCACCTGGTACGCGGCGAGCGGGACGTCGAAGCGCTCACGCGCCCGCGCGAGCACGTCGAGGTAGGGACCAGCCGGCTTCACCATGAGCATGTCCGCGCCCTCCGCAAGGTCGCTCGCCATCTCGGCCAACGCTTCGCGGCCATTCGGCGGATCCATCTGGTAGCCGCTGCGATCGCCCTCGCGCGGCGCGCAGTCGGCGGCCTCGCGGAACGGGCCGTAGAACGCGGAGGCGTACTTCGCCGAGTACGCGAGGATCGCGGTCGTCTCGTGGCCGCGCCGGTCGAGGCCCGAGCGGATCGCGGCGACGCGCCCGTCCATCATGTCCGACGGCGCGACGATGTCCGCGCCCGCCGCGGCGTACGCGGCGGCCGCTTCCGCGAGGAGCGGCAGCGTCGCGTCGTTGTCCACGCTGCCGTCGCGTCCGATCACGCCGCAATGGCCGTGGCTCGTGTATTCGCAGAGGCAGACGTCGGCGATGAGCGCGAGCTCCGTCCCGCTCGCGCGGATCCGTCGCAGCGCGTCGGGTACCGGACCGAGCGGGTCGCGCGCCCCGCTGCCCTCCTCGTCCTTCGCGTCGGGCAAGCCGAATAGGAGCAGCCCGCCGATACCCGCGGCGGCCGCGCGCTCCGCGACCTGCACCGCGTCGCGCGCAGGCCAGCGCGAGTGGCCCGACAGCGACGCGATCGGCTCCGGGACCGAGATGCGCGCATCGAAGAACACCGGAAGGACGAGCGAGCGCGGATCGATACGGTGCTCGCGCACGAGCGAGCGCAGCGCGGCGCCTCGCCGCAGCCGGCGGTGCCGGTCAAAGGTCACAGGATCAGCGACGGACGATCGCATCGGTCCCTCCCACGAGCTCGCACACCGCGCGCTCGATCTCGCCATCATCGGGTCCGGTCACGTGCGCCTCGATCCCGAGCGAGGCGCGGGCGCGGGCCGCCGCCGTCTCGCCGATCGCGACCGCGCCGGCGAGGCGCGCGCGCGACAGCGCGAAGCCGTCGACGGCCGACGGTGAGGCGAACACGGCGATCGCGCCGTCCGGGATCGCCTCGCGCGGCGCGATGGGCACGGTGCGGTACGCGACGATCTCCCCTGGCGTCGCGCCGCGGGCGGCGAGGATCGCGAGCGGCTCGGGTATGGCGCGATCGGATCGGGCGAGGAGGATCGACCCGCGCGGCAGCGGCAGCTCGGCCGCGAGCGCGCGGCCGCTCGCGACGGACGGCGTGAAGACCACGCGCAGGCCCGCGTCCTGGCACGCGCTCGCCGTCGCCGCGCCGACCGCCGCCACCGGCGCGGCGCAGACGGCTCCGCCCATCGCGGTCGCGACCGCGCGCGCGCCCGCCTGGCTCGTGATCACGAGCAGGTCATCGACGGTGAGCGCGCCGATCGTGTCGCGGAGCGCACGCGCGTCCTCGAGGGGCCACACCTCAACGCACGGGGTCTCGCAGGTCGGGATGCCACGTGCCAGTAGCCGCGCGGCGAGCCGTTCGTTCTCGCCCCGCGGGCGTGTGAGGAGCACCAACGGCTCAGACCGCATGGCGGGCTCCGAGCTCCGCGGCGGCGAGCCGCGCGAGCGCGAACGGATCGGGGCCTCGCAGGCGGATCCGGCGCCCGTCGATCGACGCATCGAGGGTGATGTCGCCGCCGCTCACGATCGCGAGCGCGCCGAGCGCCAGCTCGCAGCTGCCGCCGATGAGCCGCAGCAGCTCGCGCTCGGCATCGGTCGCGGCGCGGGTCGGCGCGTCGTCGATCGCCGCGAGGCGATCGCGCGCTGCTCCGTCGTCCGCGCGGCACTGCACGGCGATCGCGCCTTGTCCGGGCGCCGGGAGCATCAGTTCGAGTTCGAGGATCTCCCTATCGCCGACGGTGAGGCCTAGGCGGCGGAGCCCCGCGAGCGCGAGGACCGTGGCGTCGTAGTCGCCGCGCGCGACCTTCGCGAGCCGGGTTTCGACGTTGCCGCGGATCGGCGCCGTGGTGATGTCCGGTCGCAGACGCCGCAGCGCGGAGTCGCGCCGAGGGCTCGACGTGCCGACCCGCGCGCCCTGCGGCAGCGTCGCCAGTCCGCCGCGCGCGGAGGTGATGAGCACGTCGCGCGGATCCTCGCGCGGCAGGACGGCCGCGATGACCAGACCCGGCCGGTCGCCGGTGGGCAGATCTTTCAGCGAGTGCACCGCCGCGTCGATCTCACCGACCCGAAGCGCGTCCTCGATCGCGGTGACGAAGACGCCGTCGCCGAGCTCGTGGAAAGGCTTCGACGAGGCGTCGCCGGCCGTGGAGATGACGCGTGTCTCGACCTCCGCGCCGAGCGCCTCCGCGGCGATCCGCGTCTGCGCGAGCGCGAGAGCGCTGCCGCGCGTGCCGAGCCGGAGTGCGGTCACAGCTTGAACAGATCTCGCGCGCTCGCCTCGCGCTCCGGCGATTCGCGGAGCCGGACCGTCGGCTCATGGATCAGCGCGTGCGCGAGCGATTCCGAGAGCGATTCCACGACGCGCCGGTCGCGCTCGGGCAGGTGCTGGAGCCGCGCGAGCGCCCGCTCCAGGTGCGCCGTCCGGATCGACTCCGCGCGCGCGCGGAGCGCGCTGATCGCGGGCACGGCGTCGCGCGCACGGAGCTCCCGCATGATCTCGTCGGCGGCGGTGTCGCAGCGGGCCTCGATGTCGGCGAGCGCCGCGTCGTCGAGCTCGCTGCCGGCGCCTGCGGCGAGCCTGTCCACGTCGACGTAACGGAGCCCGTCGAGGGCGCGCGCCTCAGACGGCACGCTGCGCGGGACGGCGAGGTCCACGATCGTGAGCGGTCCGTGCGCGAGCCGGGCCGTAAGACGCGGCACCGTCAACACCGTTCCGCGCGTGTCGGCGGCCGCGATGACCACGTCGGCCGTCGCGAGCGCGTCCTCGAGCTGATCGAGCGGGATCGCGCGCCCACCGTGCTCGGCGGCGACCGCCTCGCCGCGCGCGGCGTCACGGTTCGCGACGATCACGTCACCGGTCCGCGAGCCGAGCGCCCGGAGCGCGAGCTTGCCCACTTCGCCGGCGCCGATGACGAGCACCGTTGCGGTCGTTGGCGCCGGCAGACCGGCGAGCGCGGCATCGACCGCCAGCGAGCCGAGCGTGCGCCGGACGGATCCGAGCGGCGTCGTACGGCGGAGCTCGCGCCCGGTCTCGAGCGCACGGCGCACGACCAGCGCGAGCACGGGGTCGAGCCCCTCGCCGCGCGCGGCCTCGTACGCGCGGCGGAGCTGGCCGAGGATCTGGGCCTCGCCGCGAACGGCCGAATCGAGGCCGCACACGACGCGCAGCAGCTGCCGTACGGCGTCCTTACCGCTGCGGAGGTGGCCCGCCGCGGGAAGCTCTGTGCCGAGCCGCGCGGAGAGCAGGTCGCGATCGCTCGGGTCCGCGATCAGGACCTCGGCGCGATGGCAGGTGAGCAGGACCAGGCGATCCGATCCGTCTGCCCCGGCCAGCGCCTCCGCGAAGCGCTCCCGGACGCCGATGTCGGCATCACGTTGGTTCAGGGAGAACAACGCGACATCAGAAGCGGACATGTGGCGACCGTACGGCCGGTCCCCGGGCGCGCCAAATCAGGCGCCCAGGTTTGCCGAGTTTCCGGTCTTACACCGAGGAGCGTCGCTAGGGCGTGAGCTCGATGTCCAGCTGGACGAAGTCGCCATCGGCGCGCCGTTCGCCGGGCCGCCACCGGAGCGGCGTCCGGAACAGCGGCCCGGCGAACGTGAACGAGTGGTACTCGCCGTTCTCGCCCGCGGGGTCGATGCCGGTGGCGCCGATCTCGGCCGCGAACCGCTCGTCGATGACCCGACCGAGCCACTCCGGTCCGAGCTTTCCGACCTCAACGCACGTAAGCACCGCGCGGCTGCCGCTCGCGACGAACTCGGCGACGAGCGCCGCCGGCGGCTCGCCCCAGATCGGCTCGACGTGCGCGAGGCCGACGTCCCGGACGCGCTCTTCGTACCACGCGCGCACGTCCGCGAGGTGGATGTCCCCGAAGACGACGCCCGTGAAGCCCTCGGCCTTGAGCGACGCGAGCATCTCGCGGAAGGCCGGCTCGTAGCGGTCCCAGGGCACGCCGAGCGCGCGGAGGTCCATGCCGATCGCCTCGGCCTGCGCGCGGATGACGTCCGAGCGCGTCGCGTGGAAGCGCACGCGGTCCGTCGCCGGGTCGTAGAAGTTGAGCAATCGCGTGACGGCGAGCCCGCGTGACCGGGCGCGCATCAGCGCGAGCGCGCTGTCCTTGCCGCCGGACCACATGAGCGCGTACCGCTCAACGGACGCCGAACTCGATGGCGACGGCACCGTCGCGGACCTCCTTCACGCAGAGGCCGGGGCGGCAGCCGCGCGCCGTGCACTCGCTCGTACAGAGATGCGTGCGCGCGCAGTCGAGGCAGAGGACGAGGCCGTCGCACACGGCGCAGACCGCGTGATGGCGCGGATCGATCGCGTGCCCGCACTCAGCCACGGACCGACGCCTCTTCCGCCGCGCGCCAGAGCGCCGACCAGATCGCGCGCCGCTCGGCATCGCTCGGCGTGCGTCCGGTGAGCTCGCGGAACGCGAGCACGCCCTTCGCCGCGAGCGCGCCCCAGGCCTTCGGCGTGCGCGCCGCCGTGTCGCGTACGAGCGCCGGCTCGTGCTCGACGGTCAGTGAAACGGCGCGTTCGATCACGGGGCTAGCCTACGAGGATGCGGATCGTGTCCCTCGTTCCAGCGGGCACCGAGATCGCGTACGCGCTCGGCGCGGGCGACGAGCTCGTCGCCGTCACGCACGACTGCGACTATCCGCCGGCGGCGCGGAAGCTGCCGCGCGTGACGAGCTCGACGATCGCGCCCGGATCCGACAGCTTCGCGATCGATGTACAGGTCCGGGCGGCGGTCGAGCGCGGCGAGAGCACCTTCCACCTCGATGCCGCGGCGCTCGCGGCGGCACGGCCGGACGTGTTGCTCGGCCAGACCCTGTGCGAGGTCTGCGCGGTGACGATCGTCCAGCTACCGGCGGCCATGGATCCCGCTCCGCTCGTCGTCCCGCTCGACGGACACTCGCTCGACGGCATCTTCGCCGACGTCCAGCGGGTCGGCGACGCGCTCGACCGCTCCGACGCGGCGACGGCGCTCGTGGCCGAGCTGCGCGCGCGCATCTCGCGCGTCGAGGCCCAGGTCGCGGGCGAACGGCGGCCGACGGTGGTCTGCCTCGAGTGGCTCGCGCCGCTGTTCAACGCCGGCCACTGGGTGCCCGAGCAGGTCGCGATCGCCGGCGGCCTGGATCTGCTCGGCAAGCCGCTCGTACCCTCGATCGATGTGCCGTGGGAGGACCTCGTTGCGGCCGACCCCGAGTACCTGTTCCTGCTGCCGTGCGGCTTCGATGCCGAGCGCGCCAGGGCGGAGTCGGCGGTCCTGGCCGTGCGGCCCGAGTGGCAACAGCTGCGAGCGGTCCGCGAAGGCAACGTTGTGGCCCTCGATGGGAACGCGTACTTCAGCCGACCGGGGCCGCGGGTCGTCGACGGCATCGAGCTGCTCGCCTCGCTTCTGCATCCGGACCGGGTGAGCGCACCGGACGGTGCCGACGTGCTGTCGGTGGACCCAGCCCGCCGAGACACGTCCATCCCCGGTCATCTCACTCGAATGGACTAAACCATTTGGCGTAGGGTCCATACAGCATTTGGATTAGAAGACCGCTATGGTTGGCGCCGTGCGGAAGCGGATTCCGAGCAGCGATCGCGCATTGATGCTCGCCGCATTCGCAGTCCTCGCGTGCGCATTCGCGCTGGACCTGCTGACGCCCCAGAACCTGGAATGGGCCCAGATCTATCTGGTGGCCGTCGCGATCATGGCCTGGGCTGCGGGTCGATCCAGCGGCCTCGTCTTCGCGGCGATCGTCGCGCTCCTCGCGCTGAGCGTCGATGTCGGGGCGTTCCGACCGGTCCTCCAGCGGCCCGAGACGATGGCCGCAGTGTGGAATGCCGCGTCGGAGTTCCTCGTCTACGCCCTGGTCGCCGAAGTCACGGTGCGCGCGCGGCGCGCAGGCGCTCGGCAGCAGGTGGAGAACCGCGACCAGGCGCGGCTGCTGCAGCTCCTCGAGCACGAGTTCCTTCGTCCGCTGCGGGCCGTCTATTGGTTCGCGCTCAAGTTCGAGGACACGTTCGGTCCCGAGCCGGCCCTGAACGACCGGATGGCAAGCCAGCTCGCGAGCTTGCGGCACCATGTGCGGGAGCTGAATTTCCTCGCCACGGACCTCCTTCGGATCGGGCGTCTGCCCACCGATGGCCTCCTGTTCGCGCAGGAAGCCGTCGATCTGAAGCGGACGGCCGCGGAGGCGGCCAACGAAGTACTGGACCGCAAGAGCGTCGTCTTCGCGGCATCGACCGACGAGGTCATCGTGCGGGCCGATCCGGCATCGCTGCACCACGCGATCGCATCGGTCATCGGCCGCCTGTTGGAGGGTGCGCCGGTCCATGAGGTGGTCCAGGTGTTCGTGCGTAGCTCGGGCGGCGAGGGCGTCGTCGAGTTCTCGTGTCGCCGCGAGGACTTCGCAGCGGTGAGCTTCGAGCTGGCCGATCTCCTCACCCAGGCGAACCGCGGCCGGTTGACCATCATCCCGCGAGGCGCTGACCTTGGCGTTCGGGTGAACCTGCACATTCCGCGGATGACGGCGTCGCTCGCTACTCCGCCCGCTTCACCTTCCGTCGCATGAGCTCGCCCATCGTCGGCGCGTCATCGGGCCGGGACACGATCCGCACATCGTCGCCGGCGCCGACCTCGCCTTCCTCGACGATCCGAAGGTAGGCGCCGGGCCGGCCGCCGTCGATGAACTCGTCGATGAAGCCTGGCCGGTCCATTCGGGCCTCGAGCTTGTAGCACGGAAGCCGCGGCTGGGTGACCTCGAGGAGCGTCGTGCCGATCTGCCAGCGTTCGCCGACCCGCGCGCCGGTGACGTCGATGGCTTCGGTCGTGAGGTTCTCGCCGAACGTGCCAGCGCCCAGGGGCTGACCGAGACGGTCGGCCCACCAGTCGAGGTCCTCGCGCGCGTACGCGTAGACCGCCTTGGTGTCGCCGCCGTGGACCCGCCGATCGGACTGGTCATCACCGGCCACGTTGACGCCGCGGACGGCGACGCGGCCGGTGACCGGCTCCTTCCAGATGCTGGTGCGCACGCGCTTGTCGCCGACGCGGATCTCGCGCGGCAGGCCGACATTCACCGACGCGATACGCCCATTCTGGATAACCATCTGCATACGAGAGGCTAGTACGCTCGGCTTTCGATGTTGATCAAGAAGCACGACGCGGCCATCTCCGAGGACGAGTGGCGCGACTTCCTCGCCTCGCGCGACTTCGGCGAGCTCATCGCGAGCGGCCGCGGGCGCGACGTACCCGTCGTCGTGCCGACGCACTTCATCTACGACGGAGAGCGCACGATCCGCCTGCACCTTGCCGTGCCGAATCCGGTGTGGGAGGCGCTCGCGGAGAACCCGCTGGCGCTCGTGTCGGTGTACGGCGACTACACCTACATCCCGACCCAGTGGAACGCGGAGCCGGGCCGACCGGTCGAGTACGGCGTTCCGACCTCCTACTACGCCGCGGTCCAGGTCACGGTGCGGACCCGGCCGGTCGATGATCCGGAGGAGCTTGCGGCGATCCTCCGCGCGCAGCTCGCGCACTTCCAGCCGGAAGGCGGCCACGCGCCGGTCGAGCCCGACAACGACTACGGGAAGCTCTTCGGCGCGATCCGCGGGATCGTCGGCACGATCGAGGACGTGCGCGCGAAGTTCAAGTACGGCGGCAATCGGACCGTGGAGCATCGCCTGCGGATCGCCGACCGTCTCGCCGAGCGCGGCGACGGATACGACGAGGCCGCGCGGGCGCAGCTGCTGCGGCGAACGGATCGATGAGCAGCGCGGTCCGGTGGGTCGTCGTGACCGTGGTGGCCTACGTCGTCGTTGGCGGCATCCTGCATTTCCCCGGCAGCCTCGACGACGTCGGACTGGAGCCCGGCCCGCTCGCCTTTGGCGCCGTGACCGGCCTGCTCATCGGCGGCGCGCAGCTCTTCGCGCTCCGCGGACTGCTCGCCCAGCCGTGGCTGTGGCCAGTCGCGACGTCCGCGGGCATGGCGATCACGCACGGGACCGGTGACGGGCTCTCGCCGGCGGCCGGCTACCTGCCGGTAGCGATCGTCGCCGGGATCGCGGTCGGCGTCCTCCAGGCAGCGGTGCTGCGGGAGCCGCTGTGGGCGCCCGCCGCAGCCGCCGGGTTGGCGATCGGTATCTTCGGTGGTTACAACCTGGCCTACGCGCTCGGCTTCAATAGCATCTTCGACGACGACGCGCTCGCCCGCCACGCGATCATGACCGGCCTCAGCGCGATCTTGTACGCGCTGTTCACCGCCCCGATCTTCGCTCGAATTCGGCCTGAAAACCGCCTTCCTATACTCGCAAGCGACGGCGCCGCCTGACGCCGAAACGGAGCAGGAGGAACTCATGAACTCGAGCCTCATCTCCAAGATCGAGAAGGCGAAACGGTACGCAGCCGAGCCCGACCGGATCCGGTTCACGGCCCTGGAAACGACGTTCCGCGGTGACAACGGCACCCATACGATCCGCCTCTCCGGAGATGAATGGTCCTGCGAATGCGATCACTTCGTCGTGCACGGCCTCTGCTCACACGTCATGACCATGCAGCGCGTCTTCGCCGCGAATCTCTCGGACGCCGCGCGCTACACGACCGAGCGAGTCCCCGCGCCCGCCTAGCCCGTCCCTCGCGCCCAACTGAATACGCGGATCACCAGCGAAGCCGGTGCGATTCCGGCAGGGTCCCGCCACCGTAACGGCAGAAACGCCGAACTCGGGTCGCCTGGTCCTCCGCTCGCGGCCAACACACCTTCGCGAGAAAGGGTGAGCCAGCGATGACTCGACGCTTCGTCCTGCTTTTCGCGCTTTTCTTCGCGATGACCTGCACGACAGCCCCCGTCGCCGCCCCATCACCGACCGCGACCCCCAAGGCCAGCGCCTCGACTGCCGCGTTCCCGGCGAGCATCACCGACTTCCAGGGCCGTTCGGTGGCGATCTCCAAGCGGCCCGAACGGATCGTGTCCATCGGTCCCTCCAACACCGAGTTCCTGTTCGCGCTCGGCGCGGGTGATCGGGTCGTCGGCGACGACGACTACTCCGACGAGCCCGCGGCCGCCCAGACGAAGGAGCACGTCGGCGGCGTGAAGGTCAACCTCGAGAAGGTCGTCTCGCTCAAGCCCGACCTCATCGTGACCGTGAAGTTCTCCGACGGAACGCTCGAGGCGCTCTCGCAGACAAGCGCCGCGGTGCTGGTCGTCGATCCGCAGGGCGCGGCCGATGTCGCGCGATCCGCGACGCTGATCGGGCGGGCCATCGGCGCCGACGGCGCGAAGCTCGCGAGCGACATCCAGGCGCAGCTCGACGCGGTGAAGGCGAAGACCGACCCGGCGCCGAAGCTGAAAGTGTTCCACGAGATCGACGCCTCCGACCCGGCGAAGATCTACACGGTCGGGCCGGGCTCCTTCATCGACGACCTCATCAAGCTCGCCGGCGGCACGAACGTCTTCGCCTCCGCGAAGACCGCGTATCCGACGGTCTCCGGCGAGGAGATCGTGCGCACCGATCCCGACGTGATCGTGCTCGGGGACGCGCTGTACGGCACCACGGTCGACTCGATCACGGGCCGGCCCGGCTGGTCAGCCCTCAGTGCCGTGAAGAACAAGCACGTCTATCCCGGCCTCAGCGTCTTCGGCCGGCCGGGTCCGCGTCTGGGCGAGGCCGCGCTGGCCTACGCGAGGCTGGTCCACCCCGAACTGTTCAAGTGACCCGGGCCGCACCGGCGATCGCGATCCTCGCCGCGGTGCTCCCCCTGAGCATCGCCGTAGGGATCCTCGTCGGCGCGGTCCCCCTCGCGCCCACTGACGTGCTCGGTGCGCTCCTCGGTGGCGGCGATCCCGTGACCGGCGTCATCATCCGCGACCTGCGCCTGCCCCGCGTGCTCGCGGCGGCCCTGGTCGGCGGCGCGCTCGCCGTCGCTGGCACGCTGCTGCAGGGTTTGTTCCGCAACCCGCTCGCCGACCCGTACGTCACCGGCACGTCCGCGGGCGCCGCGCTCGGCGCGGTCGGCGTCATCGCGCTCGGCAGCGACATCAGCGCGACCGTCGTGCCGCTCGCGGCATTCGCCGGGGCGCTCGCGAGCGCGCTCGGCGTGTGGCAGCTCGCGCGGCTGGGCGGCCGCACCACGGTCCTCACCGTCCTGCTCGCCGGGATCATCCTCACCTCGTTCGCGAGCGCGCTCGTCACGCTCCTGCTGTTCGCGAGCGATCGCCTCTCGCTCCGGCTGCGCGCAGTGCTCGACATCCTGAGCGGCGGCGTCGCGGTGCGCGCGACGAGCGAGCTCGTCATCGCGGCCGTTGTCGTCGCGCTCGGCCTCGGGCTCGCGCTCGTGCTCGGCCGGCGGATCGACGCGTTCGTGTTCGGCGAGGAGACCGCCGCGACGCTCGGCGTCGACCCCGAGCGCACGACGATCGCGGTCATCGGCGCGGCCGCGCTGCTCACAGGAGCTGCGGTCGCGCTCGCCGGGCTCGTCGGGTTCGTCGGCCTCGTGATCCCGCACGCGCTCCGGCCGATCGTCGGCGCGACGCACCGCACGCTCGCGGTCGCGAGCTTCCTCGGCGGCGCGAGCGCCCTCGTGCTCGCGGATGTGGTGGCGCGCAGCGTCTTCTCGCCCGCCGAGTTGCCCGTCGGCGTCGTGACCGGGCTCGTCGGCGCGCCGTTCTTTCTCGTGCTCCTCGTGCGCGCGCGCCGCCGGGAGGTCGCGTGACCGCGCTCATCGCGCGTGCGCTCTCCGCGGGATACGGCACGCGCGCGGTGCTGCGCGACGTCGACCTCGCGCTGGAGCCGGGGACGCTCGTCGCGCTCGTCGGTCCGAACGGGGCGGGGAAGTCGACGCTGCTGCGCGCGCTCGCGGGCCTCATCCGGCCGACCGCCGGCGCCGTCACGCTCGACGGCGTCGATGTCGCGACCCTGTCACGGGCGACGCTCGCCGCGCGCATCGCCGTCGTGCCGCAGACCTTCGACACGCTCTTCCCATTCACGGTGCGCGAGATCGTCGCGCTCGGCCGCACTGCACGGCTTGGGCTCTTCGCCCGGCCGACCGCTCACGATGCCGCGGCCGTCGCGCGGGCGATCGCGGCGCAGGATCTCGCTGGGCTCGTCGATCGCCGGCTCGATGCGCTGTCCGGTGGCGAGCGCCAGCGCGTGGTGCTCGCGATGGCCCTCGCGCAGGAGGCGGACATCCTGCTCCTCGACGAGCCGACCGCACACCTCGACCCGGCACATCAGATCGGCATCGTCCGGCGTGCCGCCGAGCTCGCACGCGACCGCGGCGTCATCGCGCTCGCGGTGCTGCACGATCTGAATCTCGCGGCGCTCGCCGATCGCGTCGTCGTCATGGACGCCGGTCGCATCGTCAGTGATGGGGCGCCCGAAGCGGCCCTCGACGCGGCGCTGGTGAGCCGGGTCTTCGGCCCCGGATTAGCGGTCGCTCAAGTGAGCGGACGGACGGTCATCCTGCCGCGCTGAGACCGAGCGATGTGTTGACCAGCGACAGGTGGTCGGTAGCATCACAACGAACGGGTAACAGACGTTGTCCCTAGTAGCGCCACGATCAAGAGGAGAGGGCAAGGACGAGGGTGTTCCGCAAGGTCTGCATCGCCGCGATCGCCGTTGCCCTGATCTGGGCTCCTGGGTCTCTGCTTGCCACACGGGCAGCCGAGCTCGAGCCGGGCACGATCGCCTCGCCGGCCCTTCCACCCGCGCCGGGATTCCCGCAGCTCACCTGCACCGACAGCGTCGCCGCCGGGATCGCGCCTGTTGCAGCGGTCACCGGCCTCACCGGCGCGCATGCCGCGCTCTACGCCCGGTCTGGTTTTCCGACCCTCTGCCCCGGGAGCGCGACGACGGTCACGATCGCATTCCTCAACACGGGCTCGCTCGGCTGGTATGGCAACGCCGCGCTCGGCACCTGGGGTCCCGAGCCGGGACAGGATCGCGCGAGCGCGCTCGGCGGCGATGGAAGCGCCGGGTCGCCCGCGACGAGCTGGTCGCACGCGAACCGTCCGGCCGTCCAAACGACGCCCTACGTCGGTCCGGGCCAGGTCATGTGGTTCCAGTTCAGTGTCCAA
>DATCPY010000128.1:0-8428 GCA_036569845.1 Candidatus Limnocylindria bacterium
CAGCAGCGCCGGTCGCACCGGTGGGTCCTTGCGCTCCGTCGATGCCGTTCAGTCCGTCCGTTCCAGCGGCGCCGGCCGCGCCAGCCGGTCCAGCAGGGCCTTGAGCTCCATCGATGCCGTTGGTGCCAGCTGCGCCGGTCGGGCCCTGCGTTCCGTTCGTTCCATTTGTCCCAGCGGCACCGGTCGCGCCAGCCGGTCCCGCAGGGCCTTGCGCTCCATCGATGCCGTTGGTGCCAGCTGCACCGATCGGGCCCTGCGATCCATTCGTGCCATCTGTTCCAGCGGCACCAGTGGCGCCCGCGGGACCAGCCGGTCCCTGTCCGCCGTCGATACCGTTCGTTCCATTGGTGCCGTTCGTTCCAGCGGTGCCCGTTGGTCCTTGCGATCCGTTCGTTCCGTCTGAGCCAGGCAGGCCGGTCGCCCCGGCGATGCCGGCTGGTCCTTGAGCGCCATCGGTTCCGTTGGTTCCAGCGGCACCGGTCGCGCCCGCGGGACCAGCCGGTCCCTGTGCGCCGTCGATACCGTTCGTTCCATTGGTGCCGTCCGTTCCATTGGTGCCAGTTGGTCCTTGCGTTCCGTTCGTTCCGTCTGAGCCAGGCAGGCCGGTCGCCCCGGCGATGCCGGCAACCCCTTGGGCTCCGTCAACGCCGTTCAGTCCAGCCGCGCCAGCTGCGCCGTTAGTGCCGTCGATGCCAGACGCGCCCGGAGATCCGGTCGCGCCCGGACCGCCGATCGCGCCGGAAGCACCCGTCGCTCCCGCGGCACCGGCAGCGCCGACGACACCCGCCGGCGATCCCGTTGCGTCCGGCGTAGGCGACGTCTCCACGCCGAGGACCACCGGCGCGCCGGCCGGCCCTTGTGGCCCAGGCGGACCGGGCGGGCCCGACTCTCCTGGCAAGCCCGGTGGCCCGGCGAACGCGACCGGACTGGCCACGGGTGGACGTGCGAAGGCCAGTCCAGCGACGAAAAGGAGAAGTGCAGTCAGCAGTACCCCTACGGCCACACGCTGCCCCGTCATCGTCCGCCGCACCCACTACCGGTAAGAGCCGCTATATCGAGTTTCCCTTTCGCGCTCCGGCCAGCCTGTCCGGTCAAAAGGAATGCAAGAAAGGGCCTCGTCGAACCCTCTGTCACACGTTCGTTGGACAGTCGCATTGCTCTTGGCACCTGGAGCGCTGCGGAGCCGGATCGCCGCGGCCAGCCTCCCAGAGCACGCTCTCCTAGTACGTCTCCGCGTCCGGGCGCGCAAGCGGCGCGAGGAACCCGGTGGACGCCGCACCGTGCACGCACTCCGTGAGCAACAAGACGAGCCATCGGAGCTCGTCCCCCGTCACGTCCGCTCGGAGCGCGTCGACCTTCAGATCTGACAACAGGCCCAATGCTGAGGCGTCGGCGGGAATCGAACCCGCGATGAGGGTTTTGCAGACCCTTGCCTTACCACTTGGCGACGACGCCGGGGACTTCGATTTTACCGGGCTAGCCCCGCTGATGCATGCTTTCGTGCGCCATGCTCCCGATCGGCGACGATGACAACCCGAACCCGACACTCCCGATCGTCAATCTCGTCATCATCGGGATCAACGTCCTCGTGTTCCTCTACCAGCTCGTGAGCCCCGACTTCACCAACGGCTTCAGCGCCGTCCCCGCCGAGATCACGACCGGACGCGACCTCATCGGTCAGTTCTCGATCGCCCTCCCTGACGGAACCACGGCCCTGATCGACGAGGCGCGCGGACCCTCACCGATCTGGCTCACGCTCCTGAGCTCGATGTTCATGCACGGGGGCTGGGCCCACATCGGCGGCAACATGCTGTTCCTGTTCATCTTCGGCGACAACGTGGAGAAAGCGTTCGGCCACGTGCGCTATCTCGCCTTCTACCTCGTGTGCGGGATCATCGCGTCGCTCGCGCAGGTCTACTCGGGGCCTGATTCGATCCTGCCGAGCCTCGGCGCATCCGGCGCGATCGCGGGCGTGCTCGCCGGCTACCTCGTGCTGTTCCCTTCGAACAAGGTGAAGGTCCTGCTCGGGAACGCCGTCCAGAGCGTGCCGGCCATCGCGATGATCGGTCTCTGGGCGCTCATCCAGTTCTTCAACGGATTCGCCGCGACGTCGGTGAGCGCAGAGACCGGGGGGGTCGCGTACATGGCCCACATCGGTGGGTTCATCGCCGGAATCGTGCTCGCGTTCGCGCTCAAGCCGTTCTCCGACCGCGGCGTCGGCCCGCACGTCGTCGGCTTCCCGCGTGCCGGAGCCTCGAGCTAGATGATCGCGGCCAGGCGCTCCACGTCGTCCGCGCGGTCCATGCGGCCGTCGAGGCGGTAGGCCGCCCCGAGCAGCCGGCATTTGTCGCGGGCCACATCGCGTCGACCGAGACCGCAGTCCACCTCGATGAGCAGCCGCTGCGCCTCGCGGTCGGTGTAGCCGGCCCCGATGTAATCGAGCAGCAGGTCCGACGCGGCTTGGAGCTTGTGTAGCGACAGCAGCCGCCGCGCGGCATCGATGGTCGCCTCCGTCGCTCGGGGATCTCGGGCGCCGATCAGGACGGTCGCGCGCATCGCGGTCATCGCGGCCTGCTGGTCGGGGGTCGTGCCCGGCGTGAAGGCCGCGAGCGTCGCCTCGAGGTCGACCGCGGGACGGGACTTCCACGCGGCCTGCGAGACCTTCCGCTGCGCCTCCTTGGTCCGAGGCGCGATCCGCGCGGCGAGATTCACCGGAGCCTCGTCGAAGGCGTCGACCGAGGTCATCGTGCGCGCGTCGGCCATGAGCATCGCGCTCAGCGCACCGACCGGCCGCGTCCGCGGCAGATCGTCGACGACGATCCGCTGCGGAGCGGGCGGCTCGGCCGGCACGATCCGCCGGACTTCCGGCGGCAGCGGAGGGGGCGGGCTGACCTGTCGAGAGACCGCGCGCGCGGCCGGCGCGGTCGCGCTGGTCGGCCTCGCAGCGGCGCCGCCCGGCATGAGCCGGTCGACGATGCGGAGCAGACCGGGCAGATCGCCGAGCGTCTCGCGCGCGTACGTGAGCTCGAGCCACGCGCGACGGCTGTCGCCTTCGGCGAGGGCGTAATCGACGAACCGCTCGTACTCGGAGCACGCCGCGACCGCGTCACCGGCATTCGCGTGCGCGGCGGCGAGACGTCGATGGGCCGCGAGATCTCCGGGCGCGATGCCGACGGCTTCGGTCAGCAACGCGATCGCGGCCGTGCGGTCGCCGCGTTTCGCGAGGCTCTGCGCGCCATCGCGCAACGCGAGCAGCGCCGCTCCGATGTCCTCGAGCGCGACCTGGGTCGATGCGAGCCCGCGGAACGATCCCGCGTCGCCGTGCTTTTGGGCGAGCTGCCGGTACGCCTCCTCGGCCTGCCGGAGCTTGCCAGCGGCCTGGAGCTTGGCCGCGGCGTCGAGGGCGAGGCGTGGCGCGCCACCGTCCTTCACCTGGGCGCCGCTGCTCGCGACGGCTGCCAGCTTCGCAGCAGGGACGGCGAGTCCGGCGACCCGCAGGCCGAATTCGTCCGCTCGCTCGCTGTCCATGATCCGGCTCGCGGCGATCCGGGCTCGCTCGGATAGCGCCGGCAGGTGCCAGGGCGTGATCGTGTCGGCGGTGCACTCCAGCGTGCGGAGCTCCTTCGAGAGGAACTGCTGTGCGGCCGGCCCCAGGTACTGCTTCGCGACGAGCAGCACCTGCTCGCCGAGGGTGTTCATTCCTCGCCCGGCTCGTCCGCGAAGGCGTAGAACCGGAGAGCGTTCAACAGGCGGTCGAACGCGGAGGCCACCTCGCGGGTGATGTCATCGCCATGACGTGTCTCGAAGTGCGCAGCCCGAAGATCCACGTCGCCGGTCGAGACGCTCGTCGCCATGCCGACGAGCTGCCGGAGCGGACGCACGAGGGATCGCGTGAGCAGGATGCCGACGATCAACGACAGCAGGAGGCCGATCGCCACAACGCTCGCCGCGTTGAACGTGGCGTCATCGGCGGCCTTCGTGTAGGTCGCGAGCGGGACCGCGAGCACGTAGGCCCACGGCTTCGCGGTGAGGCGCGACGCGACGCCGCGCTGCTCGGCGCTTCCGGCGCCGTACGCGAATTGCGTGAATCCGCTCTTCAGCGGATCGAGCGCGGACTTGAGGGTCGGCAGCGGGTCGATGACCAGCTTGTCCGGCGTGAGGGTCCCGAAGCGCTTATCCGCCGCGAGCTTCGTCGCGACATCGGGCGCGATCGGCGCGATGGGCTTGTAGATGAGGCTCTCGGCGGTCTCGCGGTGACCCTTCGTCTCGGACACCGCGAGGCGGATGCCGTAGTCGTCGAGCAGGAAGCTGTGGGCGCCGGCGCCGACGGAGTTGGCGTCGGCTTCGACGACGCTCCAGATCGCGGTCAGGTTGAGCCGCGAGCGCACCACGGCGACGACGCCGCCGTTGGCGGCCTTGACCGGCGCGGAGAAGAAGAGCGCCGGCTTGTTCGTGATCACCGAGTAGCTCGGGTCGCTGATGTAGGCCTGGCCAGTCGTGCTGGGCGTGATGAAGTACTGACGGAACTTGACGTCTGTCCCTTCGTCCGTGAGCACCGACGCGGCGGCGATCTTCCCGGTCATGTCGACGACGGCGACCGACTCGTATTCGGCGGACCGAGCGGCCGCGGCGCCCAGCGCCGCGCGAGCCGCATCCTTCGTCGCCGGGTCGGCGGCGGTCGCGTAGCGCACCACGTCGGGAAGGCGGCTCACGAGCACGATGTCGTCGAGCCGGTTCTGCAGATACGCGTCGAGGGCGGCCGCCGTCGAGGTCGACCGCTGCTGGATGTTCGTGACGCCGAGATCGGTGAGGTCGGTACGCGTCTTCTGGATCGAGACGATGCTCACCAGCGCGATCGGGACCACGCCGACGATGAGCAGCGCCGCGAGCACCTTGTGCCAGAACCGGACGCCGCTCTGCTTCTTGCCCGCCGCCGTGCGCTTCTGCCGTGCCATGTCCGCCCTCCGCGCCCCCATCGCCCCTCGTGGGCGTGCGCGGAGTGTCGCTAGCCGAAAGCCCCGCTCCTAGTCACAGCGCATGACGACGTCGTACCGCAGATGACCTAGTACCTTCGGCGTATCAGCGCGCTGACTACCGCGCGATGGCCGGCCGGGTGGACCGTCGGGAATCACGGATCAGGCCGCGAAGGAGCTTCTTGCTCTGCTCCACCTCGACCCGATCGACGTCCGTGAGGCCGGCATTGCCCGGGTCGGGTCGCCACCAGCACTCGAAGCCCCAGAGGCGCTCCATTGATTGGGGCTCGGCCGGGGCCGGCACAGCCGGGCCCGGCCGCACGGAAGACGGGGCGGCCGGATCGACCGCCGGTCCTGGCTCGGCCGGAGCGGGCGGGCTCGCGGCCGGCCGCACGACACGGAGGCGCGGGACGCCGTATCCAGCGCGGCGCGGGTCGCCGGTCTCCAGATCGAAGAAGCCCTCGAACACCGCCGCGGCACCCGTCCGGTCCGGCTCGCCCTCACGACAGTCCATGACGATCACGCACGGCGTCCCATTGCGCAGGTCATCCGGCGAGCGCGGCGGGGCCGCGGCGCGACGACGCTGCGGACGATCGCGGCGCGCGAGGCCGCGTGCCGCCTGCGGCGGCTTCGGCTCCGCTGGCGCACGCGTCGGACGCCGTTCCTGAGCGCCGCCCGCGCCACGGCGGCGGCCGCCACGCGAACGCCGGCGGCGCGGATCGTTCTCCATGCTCCGAGTCTCGCACGACCCGCCGTTTACCATTGCGCCAAGGGGGCGTGTTGCAGGACAAACCGATCCACGATGTCTTCGACGAGTTCAAACACCAGCTGCCCGACATCGACCCTGCGGAGACGCAGGAGTGGGTGGATTCCCTCGACGCCCTCGTCGGTGCGGGGGGGCCCGAGCGAGCCCGCTTCGTCCTCTTCAAGCTCCTGAAACGGGCTCGCCAGCTCCAGATCGGCATCCCGCCCCTCACCCAGACCCGCTACATCAACACCATCTCCCCGGAGCAGGAGCCGTTCTTCCCGGGCGACGAGGCCATGGAGCTCCGCATCAGGCGGCTCATCCGCTGGAACGCCGCGGCGATGGTCCTCCGGGCGAACCACGACTTCGCCGGCATCGGCGGCCACCTCGCGACGTACGCGTCGGCCGCGAGCCTGTACGAGGTCGGGTTCAACCACTTCTTCCGCGGCAAGGACGACGGCGGGGCCGGCGACCAGATCTTCTTCCAAGGTCACGCCTCACCGGGCATCTACGCGCGCGCGTACCTCGAAGGCCGCCTCACCGAAGATCAGCTCTCGCACTTCCGCCGCGAGGTCGTCCCTGGCCAGGGCCTGAGCTCGTATCCGCACCCGCGGCTCATGCCGGACTTCTGGGAGTTCCCGACGGTCTCGATGGGCCTCGGGCCGCTCGCCGCGATCTATCAGGCCCGCTTCAATCGCTACCTGCACAACCGCGGGATCGTCGATACGAGCCGCTCGCGGGTGTGGGCCTTCCTCGGCGACGGCGAGTGCGATGAGCCCGAGTCGCTCGGCGCGCTGCACGTCGCCGCCCGTGAGGGGCTCGACAACCTCACGTTCGTCGTGAACTGCAACCTGCAGCGGCTCGATGGTCCGGTCCGCGGCAACGGCAAGATCGTCCAGGAGCTCGAGGCCGTGTTCCGCGGATCGGGCTGGAACGTGATCAAGGTCCTGTGGGGCCGCGAGTGGGACGAGCTGCTCGCGCGTGATGTCGACGGCGTCCTCGTGAACAAGATGAACGAGTGGCTGGACGGTGACTCACAGCGCATGACCGTGGGCGACGGCGCGTACATCCGCGATCACTTCTTCGGCCCCGACCCGCGGCTCCGAAAGATCGTCGAACACTTGTCGGACGACCAGCTCCGCCTGCTTCGCCGCGGCGGACACGATTACCGCAAGCTGTACGCGGCATACTCGGCCGCGGTCGCGCACCGCGACGCGCCGACGGTCGTGCTCGCCCAGACGGTCAAGGGGTGGACGCTCGGCGCCAACGTCGAGGCGCGCAACGTCACGCATCAAGCGAAGAAGCTGTCGATGGAAGAGCTTCGGATCTTCCGCGACCGGCTCGAGCTCCCGATCCCCGACGACAAGCTCGAGTCCGCGCCCTTCTATCACCCGGGCATGGACAGCGAGCCGATCCAGTACATGCTCGAGCGCCGGCGCGCGCTTGGCGGTCCGGTCCCGAAGCGCATCGTGCGCGCGACCCCGCTCGCCACGCCGGATCCCGGCGTGTTCGCCGAGTTCTCGAAGGGCAGCGGGACCGCCGCCGCCTCGACGACGATGGCGTTCACCCGCCTCCTTCGGAACCTGCTGCGCGACAAGACCATCGGGAAGCGCATCGTGCCGATCATCCCCGATGAGGCCCGGACGTTCGGCATGGATCCGCTGTTCAAAGAGGTCGGGATCTACTCGCCGCTCGGCCAGCGCTACGAGCCCGTCGACGCCGAGACGCTCCTTCCCTACCGTGAGGCCAAGGACGGGCAGGTCCTCGAAGAGGGCATCACCGAAGCCGGATCGATGGCGTCGTTCACCGCCGCCGGCACGTCGTTCGCGACGCACGGCGTGCACATGATCCCGTTCTACGTCTTCTACTCGATGTTCGGGCTGCAACGGACGGGCGATCAAATGTGGGCCTTCGGCGACACCCGCGGCCGCGGCTTCCTCCTCGGCGCGACGGCCGGACGGACGACCCTCAACGGCGAAGGCCTGCAGCACGAGGACGGGCATAGCCACCTGCTCGCGACGGTGATCCCGAACATCCGCGCCTATGACCCGGCGTTCGCCTACGAGACGGCGGTCATCATCGAGGACGGCCTCAAGCGGATGCTGGCAGACGACGAGGACGTCTTCTACTACCTCACGCTCTACAACGAGAACTACCCGATGCCCGCGATGCCCGAGGGCACCCGCGAGGGGATCCTCCGCGGGATCTACAAGTACAAGGCTGGGCACGGCGGCAGCAGCCGGCGCGTGGCGCTCCTCGGATCGGGCTCGATCATGCAGCAGGTCCTGCGCGCCCAGGAGCTGCTCGCGGACAAGTACGACGTCTCGGCCGACGTCTGGAGCGTCACGTCCTATCAGCTGCTCCGGAACGAGGCCCTCGAGGCCGAGCGCTGGAATCGGCTGCATCCGGAGTCCGAGCCGCGCGTGCCGTACATCACCCAGGTCCTTCGGGACGCCGGCCCGGTCATCGCCGCGACGGATTTCCTGAAGTCACTGCCCGATCAGATCGGCCGGTGGAGCCCCCAGCCGTTCATCCCGCTCGGCACGGACGGCTTCGGCCGCTCCGACACCCGTGAGGCCCTCCGGCGGTTCTTCGAGGTCGACCCGGAGAGCATCGCGGTGGCCTCCCTGCACGGGCTCACGCAATACGAGCAATACGCCCCCGCCGACGTCGCGAAGGCCATTGCCGACCTCGGCCTCGACCCGGAGAA
>DATCPY010000129.1:0-1643 GCA_036569845.1 Candidatus Limnocylindria bacterium
GAGGGCCACGCCGACAATGTCGCGGCCGCGCTGTATGGCGGCTTCACCATCGCGCTCCCGTCGGCCGATGGTCCGATCGCGACGCGGTTCGCGTTCCCGAGCGCGTGGCGGGTGTGCCTCTTCGTTCCGACGGCGACGCTGCTCACCGAGCGGTCGCGCGCGGTCCTGCCGAACGAGGTCTCGCGCAGCGACGCGGTCTTCAATCTCGCGCACGCCTCCGCGCTGCTCGCGGCGATCCTGAAGTCGGATGGCGCGCTCCTGTCGCTCGCGATGCATGACCGGCTGCACGAATCGGCGCGCATGCAGCTCGTGCCGGCGCTCGAGGAGATCGTCTCGGCGGCGCGCGGCGCGGGCGCATTCGGGGCGGCGCTGTCCGGGGCGGGGCCGAGCGTCATCGCGTTCGCGCCCACGCGCCTTGCGCCGCGGGTCACCGCTGCGATGGAGGAGGCCGCCACGGTCGCGGGCACGCCCGGCCGCGGCCGGGTCGTGCGCGTGCGGGCCGCCGGCGCCCAGGTGGTGCGGAACCAGTGACGACGGGCGCACGTCAACGTTGATGTGAGGATGACCCGCGTCGCCGCCGTCCTGCTCGTGGCGCTGATCGTGTCGTGCGGCTCGACCGGGACGGCCGGCCCGTCGCCGACCGCGTCACCGATCCCATCGCCGGTCATTTCCGCGAAGGGCGCGATCACGCTCAAGACGCCGACCGTGAACGCGACGGTCAGCTCGCCGGTGACCATCAGCGGCGATGCGAGCGTGTTCGAGGCCGCACTGGCCTGGCGGATCACGGACACCGGCGGTCGCGTCATCGCCGAAGGCTTCACGACCGCGAGCCTCGGCGCGCCCGGCCGCGGCACGTACTCGATCAGCGCGACGTACACCGTGCCAGCCCAGACGCTCGCGTTCATCGAGGTGTTCTCTCGGAGCGCGAAGGACGGCAGCATCGACGAGATCGTCCGGATCCCGGTGATGCTCCGCTAGATCGCGAGCGCTCCAACGCCGATCAGCGGAATCAGGCCACGCTCTTCCGCGACCATCCGTCGATCACCGCCGGGATGAACCTCCATCAGGACCAAGCCGTCGAGAGTTGCGATGCCCTCACGTTCGACAGCGTCGTACACGAACTGGAGCGCAGCGAGCAGCGACATGTAGATACCCTGCACATTGCCGCTCTCGTAGTCCCAGAGCTCGTATCTCATTTCATGACGCAGCCTAGTTGACCGCATGAGTCACGATGAGATCTACCGAGGATTGATCCACGGTAAGTGGAGCCCGTGGACATATGTCCGAAGGTAGGAGGTGTTCCCGAGGTGGCGCTCCTCTCGGAATCTCTCGGCCGTAAGCGAATCTCTCTGCTTGAGCATCCTCTGCCGTTCCTCCCGCCGTGTCGCGTCAGGCTACCGCTAGCCTTCGCGTCCGTGGACCGCCTAACGCTGCTCTCCGATCCCGCCGTGCGTTCCGCATTCGGGCGCGAGCTCGGGCGCACCATCGAGTACCACGCCTCCATCGGCTCGACGCAGGACCGCGCCCGCGAGCTCGCGCGCAACGGCGCAGAGCCGACGATCGTCGTGGCCGATCAGCAGACCGCGGGGCACGGGCGCGGCGAGAAGTCGTGGCTCAGCGAACCGGGCGCCTCGCTCCTCGCG
>DATCPY010000130.1:0-23643 GCA_036569845.1 Candidatus Limnocylindria bacterium
TAGAGTGAACACATGGCGGCCGACCCCTTCGAGACCGAGGCGCTCTCCTTCCTCGACGCGCTGTACCGGACCGGACTGCGGATGACGCGGTCCGAAGCCGAGGCGGAGGACCTCGTCCAAGAGACCTACATCCGGGCATTCCGCTTCCGGGACCAGTTCACGCCGGGGACCAACCTGAAGGCGTGGCTCTTCCGCATCCTCACGAATACGTTCATCAACCAGTACCGCCGGAAGGCGGCGCGGCCCGAGACGACGGAGCTCGACGATGTGGAGGAGTCGATCCTCTATCGCCACATGCGCGATGTGAGCCCGGGGTCCTCGTCGCCGGATCCGGAGCGTGAGCTCATCGACAAGACCCTCTCGAGCGAGGTGAAGGAAGCGCTCGAGGCGCTCCCCGAGAAATTCCGGACCACGCTCCTTCTCGATGTGGAGGGCTTCTCCTATAAGGAGATCGCCGAGATGCTCGACATCCCGATCGGGACGGTCATGAGCCGCCTCCACCGCGGGCGGAAGTTCCTCCAGAAGCGTCTCTACGACGTCGCGCGCGACCGCGGGATCGTCGCTGCCCGCGCGATGCCGCGGCCGGCGGACTAGGAGGAAGCGATGGACTGCAACGACTGTCTGGAGCGCCTCTATTCGTACCTCGACCGCGAGCTCTCGGCCACCGAGGTCACCGAAGTGCGGGCGCACCTCGACGATTGCGGCGGCTGCGAGGACAACTTCGTCGTCGAAGAGCGTTTCCTGGCCCGCGTCCGCGACTGCTGCCACGAGGACACCGCACCCGCGGCGCTGCGGACCCGCATCGTCGCCCGACTCCGGATGGAGGGCGACGCACCTCGCTAGCTATTGACATTCATCGGGCCGATGTGTCTAGATAACGAACAATCGTGGCCAGAAGGGGGTGATCTCCAATGCCAGCGAAGAAGAAGGCCGCCAAGAAGACGGCCAAGAAGAAGTCCTCGAAGAAGAAGTAGCTCTTTGACAGGTGGCGACGACGAGAGTCGTCGCCGTTCCGTAATCACGATCCGGCACCTTTCGCGATCTCGCCGATCCGCTCTAGGCCTGAGCGGATCGGTTTCTTTTTGCCCGCCCTACGCTGTGCGCCGATGCGTGAACGGCAGATGCCCGAGCTCGATGCGCGCGCGCTCGCGTCCGGCCTCGCGCTATCAGTAGTGGTAGCGATCCTCACGTTTTTCCTCGGTTTTCCGGGCATCGGAGCGCTCTTGGGCATCGCAGCAGGCGGCTACGTCGCGGGGCGGATGGCCGGGCATCACGGGCTGTATCACGGCGCGATGGTCGGCGTGCTCGCGATCGTCCTGACCTCGATCGCGGCGAGCGCCGGCAACGCGAACGTGTCGAACATCCTCGTCGACACGCTGAGCATCGTCGTCAGCGACGTGCTGATGCTGCTGTGCGGGTCCGCGGGCGGATGGCTTTCGACGCGGACGTAGCCGCCTTCGTCTTCCGCGGATAGGGACAGAGATCGATGATCGGGCAGTCCGGGCATTTGGGGGTCGGGTTGCAGATCCGGCGTCCATGGAGGATCAAGTTCCAGGTCGCTTTGACCCACTCTTTCTCCGGGAAGACCGCCCGGAGGTCCTGCTCGATCCGGTCGGGGTCGGCCTGGCGGGTGAGACCGAGGCGCGCGGCCACCCGGGCGACGTGGCGGTCGACGGCGATCGAGGGGACGCCGAACGCGTTCGCCAGCACGATCGAGGCGGTCTTCCGTCCGACCCCGTGGAGCGAGGTGAGGCCCTCCATGTCGCGGGGGACCTCGCCGCCGAACCGCTCGACGATGCCGAGCGCCGCGCCTTTGATCGCTTTCGTCTTCTGGCGGAAGAAGCCGGTGGGCCGTAGGTCGCGCTCGAGCACGGCGACCTTGACCGCCACGTAATCGGCGGCGGTCCGGTACTTCGGGAAGACGACGGTGCGCGTCACCTGGTTGATCCGCTCGTCCTTGGCCTGCGCGGCGAGGATCGTGGCGACAAGAAGCTGCAGCGGATCGGCGAACTCGAGGGTCGGGCCCCAATCGGGATTCGCCTTCTCGAGCCGGCCGAGGACCGAGCGCGCCCGAGCCCGCAGCTGCGGCGCGACCTTCGGGACGTAGGGCTTCTTCGCTGGCCGCTTCTTCGCGCTGTCCTTCTTCGCCGGCATCAGCGCAGGTCCGCCCAGGTCACGAGCACCGAGAACTGCCGGCACCACACCACGACGCTCCTGATCACGGAGAGGTCCGTTTCGGCCGGAACGGCGTAGTTGAACGACCCGTTGGTCGCCTTCAGCGAGCCGAGGTAGACGCTCGTCGCCTCGGTCCACTTGCCGCCGGTCTCGCGCGACAGGTAGACGTGCACGTCGGGCGCGTTCGTGATCGCGACGGTCTCGAATCGGACCACGGCGCTGCCGCCGGTCCGCACGAGGAGAACCGCGCCCGTGCCGTTGTGGATCGCGTCGACCGTCTGGAGCTGCCCGGTCGCGATCGTCATCGGCGTCGCCGCAGCCGGCGCGGTGTTCGACGCCGCAGCACTCGCGGTCGCGGCAGCGACGGCCGGCGCGATGGTGGGGAACGCCTCGATGACGGTGGTGCGGATGAAGAGCGGCGAGCCGAGGTACCACGCGAGCGCGGCGATGCAGGCGACGATGCCGCCGATGGCGAATGCCCGTGCGATCACGGGAACGCGATCTCCTCACCGACGCCCAGGGCGCGGGCGCGTTCGTAGGCGCGCGCCGCGACGACGAGGTCCTGGATCGCGTTGCCGACGCTCTTGAAGATGGTCCGCTCGTGGTCGTTGGACCGGCCGGGCACCCGTCCGGCAAGGATCTCGCCCAGCTCGACGATCTCGTCGTCGCGCCGGCCCCGGAGCTCGCCGGCCTCGGCGAGGGCCGCGGCACGCTGGTCGACGACGATGCGCGCTCCCCGCAGCGTCTCGTCGTCCAGCTCGCGCATGTCCGGGGTGAACGACCCGACCGCGGTGACGTGGACCCCGTCCGCGAGCCAGGCTCCCTGGAAGACCGGCGCGTGGCTGCTCGTCGCGGTCACCACGATGTCTGCGCCGGCGACGGCATCCTTGGCCGTGGCGGAGTGGATCGCGATGGTCGCGAGCGCGCGCTCGCCGGCGGCCCACGCACGGAGGGCCGCGCCGTGCGCCGGATCGCGCGACACGATCCGGACCTCGGTGACCGGTCGCACCGCGGCGAGCGCCAGGAGCTGGGTGCGCGCCTGGGCCCCGGCCCCGAACAGCGCGACCCGGCCGGCATTCGACCGGCTGAGCGCGCGCGCCGCCACACCCCCAGCCGCGCCGGTCCGAAGTGCCGTCAGGGCGGTCCCGTCGATGAGCGCCAGGAGCTCACCGGTCCCGGCGTCGCCCAGGAGCACCGTCGCCATCACGACCGGCCGCCCAGTCAGTGTGTTCCGCGGGACCACACTGACCACCTTGACCGAATAACAGGAGGCGTCGGTCATCGCCGCCGGCATCGTCAGGGCCACGCCGTCATGCCGAAGCGGGACGGACAGACGCACCGGCACGGTGGCCTGACCGCTGGAAAGTGCAGCGAAACCGTCCGCGACCGCACTGATCGCATCGGTCATCGGACACGCTATTGCGAGGTCCGCGGCACGCAGGAGGCGCACGGTCACTTTCGTTGACGAGCCTAGGGGCTGCTCGTACGCTCAGGCGTCACGGGCCAACGGGCCCAAGGATGGGGAGGCCGGGCTTCGGCGCACCCAACTGGCGAGGGAGGACACATGCAGAAGCGCTGGCTTTCCATGGCTTCCGTCTTCACGGTTATCGCACTCGTTGCGGCAGCCTGTGGCGGCGGTGGCACAGGCGCGACCACCACGGCACCGGCGGCGACCACGGCGGCAGCCGCAGCGACCACGGCGGCACCGGCCGTGGAGATCATCATCGCGAGCGACCTGCCGACCTCTGGCGCAGACGCCTCGAGCGGTCTGCCGACCCAGAACGGCGTCGCGTTCGCGATGTCGCAGACCACGACCTACAAGGGCATCAAGATCACGTTCAAGCCGTTCGACGACACCGTGAACGGTGTGCACGACCCGCAGAAGGGCGCGCAGAACGTCCAGCAGATGCTCTCCGACCCGAAGGTCGTCGCGATGGTCGGGCCGTTCAACTCGAACGTCGCCCGGGCTGAGATCCCGATCGCGAACCAGGGGCAGCTCGCGATGATGAGCCCCTCGAACACGAACGAGTGCCTCACCCAGACGTTCCCGTACTGCGACCCGCAGCCGGCGGCGCTCCGTCCGACCGGTAAGAACAACTACTTCCGCATCGCGGCTCCGGACACCGTCCAGGGCCCGGCGATGGCGGACTACATCCTCAAGACGCTCAAGCTGACCAAGGTCGCCGTGTTCTCGGACAACGAGACCTTCGGCAAGGGCGTCGCGGACAACTTCGTGAAGCGTCTCACCTCCACCGGCGGCACGCTCACGAACCGCTCCGACTTCGACATGAAGACGACGAGCGACTTCAAGGCGTTCATCAACGCAGCCAAGGCGGCTGGCGCGCAGGTCATCTACGCGGGCGCGACCTCGGCCACCAAGGCGTGCATCGTCCGTAGCCAGATGACCGGCATCCTCGATGTTCCGTTCACCGGCCCGGATGGCATCGGTGACGACCAGTGCCTCAAGGACTCCGGCGCCAACACCGCGAACATGTTCTTCACCAACGCCGCCGGCGATGCGGCGCAGAACCCCGCCGCGGCTGCCACGGTCGCGGCCTTCAAGCAGGCGTACCCCAAGGCCTCTGACCTCGGTGCGTACACCTTCCCGGCCTACGACTGCGCGTTCATCCTTCTCGACGCGGTCAAGCGCGCGATCGACGCCGCGGGCGGCAAGGCGCCGACCCGTCAGCAGGTGATCGACGCGGTCCAGGCGACGAGCGGCCTGGTGGGCACCGTCGGGACCTATGCCTTCGACGCGAACGGTGACCCCAAGTCAGCGACCATGGCCTTCTGGGCAACGAAGGGCACACCCGCGGTGTGGACCTTCCAGAGCCAGTTCAGCGTCGGCCAGTAGCGACGACGATCGAAGGAGGGGGCGGCGACGCCCCCTCCTTCGTTTCCTAGCGCCCCTCGCATAGCGCTCGCACGGCGGAGGAAGGCGTAATGGTCTCGGGCGTCGCCAGGGCCCGCTCGCAGTTTCTCGCGGGCACTCGCGGGAGGATCCTCAATGCGGTCCTCCTGGTCCTCATTGCCGCGGCGCTGGTGCTCGTCGCGACCAAAGCGGTCGCGCTCGGCCCGGCGTACTTCATCCAGATCCTCGTCTACGGGCTGGCGGACGGCTCGATCTATGCGCTCATCGCGCTCGGGTACACGATGGTCTACGGCATCGTCGAGCTCATCAACTTCGCGCACGGCGACGTGTTCACCCTCGGCGGGTTCATCTCGCTGTGGCTCATCCCCATCTTCGGGCTCGACGAGGCGACCTCCTCGGGCGGGGCGATCGTCCTGCCGCTCCTTGCGATCCTGGTCATCTCGATGCTCGTGTGCGGTGTGGTCAACGTGACCATCGAGCGGGTCGCGTACCGCCCGCTCCGGCACGCACCGCGCCTGGCGCCGCTCATCACCGCCGTCGGCATGTCCTTCGTCCTCGAGGGACTGATGTTCCTGTGGCGAGGCCCGTTCAACCTGCACTACCCCAACCTGCTGCCGGCAGATTCGATCGCGCTCGGCCCGCCTGGGGGGGCGACGATCGCGTACAAGGACATCGCGGTGATCGTGATCGCGCTCACGCTGATGTTCTCGCTGAGCCTGTTCGTCGAGCGTTCGAAGCTCGGGAAAGCGATGCGCGCGACGGCCCAGGATCGCGACGCGGCGGGGCTCATGGGAATCGACATCAACCGCACGATCGCGGCGACGTTCTTCATCGGCGCGCTCCTCGCGGGCGCGGGTGGAATGATCTACGGGCTGTACTTCACGAGCATCGCGTTCGACCTCGGGTTCTCGGCCGGCCTCTACGCCTTCACGGCCGCGGTGTTCGGCGGCATCGGGAACATCCAGGGTGCCGCGGTCGGCGGGCTGCTCATCGGGATCGTGCGCGTCATCGTCGACGGCTACTTCGACTCGGCCTGGACCGACGTGGTGGTCTTCGCGCTCCTGGTGCTCGTCCTCGTGTTCCGGCCGACCGGGATCATGGGCATGCGGGTGCCCGAGAAATGACGGTCCTGCGCAAGCTCTGGGAGACCGATCCGCGCAAGGACCCCAACCCGCTCGTCTACACGGTCCTCGCCATCGTGGCGATCGCGTACCCGATCTGGGCGCAGGCCTCGACCGGTGGTCAGGGCGACTTCCTCATCAGCTTCCTCGCGGACGGCGGGGTGTACGTGCTGCTCGCGATCGGGCTCAACGTCGTGGTCGGGTTCGCCGGACTGCTCGACCTCGGATACGCCGCGTTCTTCGCCATCGGCGCGTACACGTACGCCTTCCTGGCGTCGGACCACCTCTTCGTCACGCCGCTCCACCAGTCGGTCCACCTGCCGTTCTGGATCGTCCTGGTCATCGGGATGTTCGTCGCCGCGGCGTTCGGGCTCGTGCTCGGTGCGCCGACGCTCCGCCTGCGCGGTGACTACCTCGCGATCGTGACGCTCGGGTTCGGCGAGATCGTGCCGCGCGTCTTCCGCAACCTTGGGGTCTGGACGAGCGGCGTGAACGGTATCTCCGCCCTGGACAAGCCCCAGCTGCCGGTGTGGATCCAGGGGCCGTGGTCCGGCGATCCGTTCGAGCTCATCCAGAACTTCAAGATCATCCAGCCGCTCGGCTTCTACGTGATCATGATCGTGCTCGTCGGCGCCAGCGTCGTCCTGGTGAACAACCTGCGACGGTCGCGCGTCGGCCGGGCGTGGATGGCCGTGCGCGAGGACGAGGTCGCAGCGGCGGCCATGGGTGTCAACACCGTTCGGATCAAGCTGCTCGCGTTCGCGATCGGCGCGGCGTTCAGCGGCTTCGCCGGCGCGTTCTACGGCGCGAAGCTGTCGCTCGTGAGCCCGGAGAACTTCGGATTCTCGGTCTCGATCACGATCCTCGTGATGATCGTCCTCGGGGGCATGGGGAACATCCCGGGCGTGATCGCCGGCGCGATGCTCATCTACGTCGTGATCTTCGGCCTGTTGGGCGCGCTCCCGCCGCTCGCCGAGGAGTGGGCGACGGGCCTCGGTCTGGGCTCGCTCGTCGCGACGAACGGCGATTGGCCGGGCATCGCCCAGGAGGTGCAGCGCCTGCGGTTCCTGATCTTCGGGCTCATCCTCGTGCTCACCATGCTGTTGCGCCCGCAGGGCCTCATCCCGAGCCGCGTGCGCCAGCAGGAGCTGCAGAAGGGCTCGCCCGAGGACCAGACGCTCGAAGACGTGAACGCGGAGACGGCCACATGACCGTGACAGCAGCCGCGCCCGCGGCGGCGGCGACCGAGCATGACTTCATCCTGAAGATCGAGCACGTGACGAAGCGCTTCGGTGGCCTCGTCGCGGTGGACGACGTGTCGTTCGACGTGAAGCGGGGCGAGGTGTTCGCGCTCATCGGCCCGAACGGGGCCGGCAAGACGACCCTCTTCAACTCGATCACCGGCATCTTCCCGCCGAGCGACGGACGAGTGGTCTTCGAGGGCCGCGACATCGCCGGCGCGAAGCCGCATCAGGCCGCTGCGCTCGGCATCGCCCGCACGTTCCAGAACATCCGCCTGTTCGAGTACATGAGCGCACTCGACAACGTCCGCGTCGGCCAGCATTGCCGGACCAACAGCAAGCTGTGGGACTCACTGTTCAAGACCCCACACGAGCGGCACGAGGAGGTGGCCATCAGCGAGCGCGCGATGGAGCTCCTCGCGTTCGTCGGCATCGAGAAGCGGGCCGAGGAGTACGCGCGCAACCTCGCGTACGGCCAGCAGCGCCGGCTCGAGATCGCGCGCGCGCTCGCGACGCGCCCGCACCTGCTTCTGCTGGACGAGCCCGCCGCAGGTTTTACGCCGCAGGAGAAGGTCGAGCTCATGCGCCTGGTGGACAAGATCCTCGCCGAGGGGATCACCGTCTTCCTGATCGAGCACGACATGAAGGTGGTCATGGGTATCTCGCGCAACATCGCGGTGCTCGACCACGGCGAGCTCATCGCGCTCGGGCCGCCTGAGACGATCCGCAAAGACCAGCGGGTCATCGAGGCGTATTTGGGCAAGGGCGCCTGATGGCGCTCCTGGAGCTCGAGGGCGTCGACGCGCTGTACGGCCGCATCCGTGCGCTCCGCGGCGTGACCATCTCGGTGGACCAGGGCGAGGTCGTCGCGCTCATCGGCAGCAACGGGGCAGGTAAGACGACGACGCTCCGGACGATCTCCGGGCTGATGCACCCGCCGCGCGGCGCGATCCGCTTCGGGGGCACGGACATCAGCAAGATGCCGGCGCACGAGATCGTCGGGCTCGGCATCTGCCAGTCACCCGAGGGGCGGCGCCTGTTCCCGCGGATGCAGGTCCTCGACAACCTTCGGATGGGCGCGTTCCTGCGCAACGATCGGGACGGCATCCAGAAGGACATGGAGCGCGTCTACGAGCTGTTCCCCCGGCTCAAAGAGCGCACGACGCAGCTCGCGGGCACGCTCTCGGGCGGCGAGCAGCAGATGCTCGCGATCGGCCGCGCCCTCATGTCGAAGCCGAAGCTGCTGATGCTGGACGAGCCGTCGCTCGGCCTCGCGCCGATCCTCGTCGAGACGATCTTCCAGATCGTCCGTGAGATCAACGCGCAGGGCATCCCGATCCTCCTCGTCGAGCAGAACGCGCACAAGGCCCTCGAGGTCGCGCACCGCGCGTACGTCCTCGAGACCGGCTCCATCGTGAAGACCGGCTCCGGCAAGGAGCTCCTCGACTCGCCCGACGTCCAGCGCGCCTACCTCGGCATCTAGCACCTGGGCGGTTCCTAGACTCATCGCGTGGCCACCTCGCTGGCGCTCGCGGTCCCGAAGGATGTCGAGCGCGTCGTCGACACGCTGATCGCGAACGGCTTCGAGGCCTTCGTGGTGGGCGGGTGTGTCCGCGACGCGCTCCGCGGCGTGGATCCGCAGGACTGGGACGTCGCGACGAGCGCGAAGCCGGACGAGATCCAGAAGCTGTTCAAGCGCTCGCTCTACACGAACCGGTTCGGGACCGTGGTCGTGTCGAGCGGCGCGCACGAGATCGAGGTGACGACATACCGGATCGAAGCGGACTACGCCGATCATCGCCGGCCGGAAGCGGTCGCGTTCACCGAATCGCTGCACGAGGACCTCGCCCGTCGGGACTTCACGATGAACGCGATGGCTTGGCGGCCGACCCCGGCCGGGGGCGAGCTGGTCGATCCCTTCGACGGCCGCGCCGACCTCGATGCCAAGCTCGTGCGGGCCGTCGGCGATCCGGCCGAGCGCTTTGCCGAGGACGCGCTTCGGATGCTGCGGGCGGTGCGCTTCGCGACCGTGCTCCGGATGCGGATCGAGCCGCGGACCGCCGACGCCATCGTGGCCCACGCACAGCTTGCGACCGCGCTGTCGGGCGAGCGGATCCAGCAGGAGCTCAACAAGATCCTGCTGGCCGACCGTCCATCGACCGGCATCCGGATGCTGTCGGACCTGGGCCTCCTCACGGTGCTCTGCAACGAGCTCGAGATCTGCCGATCGATCCCCCAGGACAAGGCCGTGGCCCAGGACGTCTTCGAGCACTCGCTCATCACGGTCGACGCGACGCCGCCCGATCTCGTGCTGCGGCTCGCGGGACTGTTCCACGACGTGGGAAAGGCGGAGACGATGGCCGACGGCCACTTCCACCAGCACGAGTTCGTGGGCGAGGCCATCACCCGGCGGGTGCTGCGGCGCTGGAAGTACCCGAAGGACACGGTCAGCGCGGTGACGCACCTCATCCGCCACCACATGTTCTGGTATCAGTCCGACTGGACCGGCTCGGCGGTCCGGCGATTCATCCGCAAGGTCGGCCTCGATGCCATCCCTGACCTTTTCGCCCTGCGACGCGCCGACAACATCGGCAGCGGCATCCGGGCACCGCGGATGTACGCCCTCGACGACCTCTGGACGCGCGTCCAGCAGGAGATCGAGCGCAGCACGGCCTTTTCGCCGCACGACCTGGTGGTCGACGGCACCGACGTCATGCGCGAGCTCGGCATCGGCCCTGGCCGGGACGTCGGCCGGGTCATCGCCGCCGTCTTCGAGCGGGTCCTCGACGACCCCGAGCTCAACCACCGGGAGCGGCTTCTCCCCCTCATCCGGGAGATCGGCGGCAAGACCGGCTGGGGCGGGACTATTCTTCCGGCCAACGACTCCGAGCAATAGGTCGGGAGGGTCCGATGGCCATCAACACCGTGACCTCGAGGCGTCAATTCCTCAAGCTGACGGGGATCGGCACGGCCGGGCTCGCCACGGCTGAGCTCGGAGGCCTCGGCTTCGACCTCGCCTTCGCCGGCCAGCGCGCCGCGCGCCGCAAGCTCGAGGGCACGAAGCAGACCGCGAGCATCTGCCCGTACTGCGCCGTCGGCTGCGGGACGTTGATCAATGCGAAGACGGAGAACGGGCGAACGACGATCGTGAACATCGAGGGCAACCCCGACAGCCCGATCTCGACGGGCAGCCTGTGCCCGAAGGGCGCTGCGACGTTCCAGCTCGCGGTGAACCCGTTGCGCGTCACGACGGTGAAGCACCGCAAGCCGAACGCGACGGAGTGGGACACCGAGAAGATGACGCGAGAGCAGGCGATGGACCGCATCACGACGCTCGTGGCGGACACGCGCGACGCGACGTTCGTCGAGAAGGATGCGAACGGGAAGCTCATCAACCAGTGCACCGGCATCTTCGCCCTGGGCGGCGCGACCAACGACAACGAAGAGAACTACCTCATCTGCAAGGTCATGCGGATGATGGGCGTTGTACGGATCGAGAACCAAGCTCGGATATGACACTCCGCGACGGTCCCCGGTCTGGGGGTCTCATTCGGACGCGGCGGCAGCACCACCTTCCAGATGGATCTGCAGAATTCCGACTGCATCGTGTTCATGGGCTCGAACATGGCCGAGTGCCACCCTGTCGGCTTCAAGTGGCCGATGAAGGCGAAGGCCAAGGGCTCGACGCTCATCCACGTCGACCCGCGATTCACGCGCACGAGCGCGATGTGCGACCAGTACGTGCCGATCCGCTCGGGGACGGACATCGCGTTCCTCGGCGGGTTGGTCAACTACATCCTCACCAACAAGAAGTACTTCAACGACTACATGCTCGCGTTCACCAACGCGGCAACGCTCATCAACGCCGGCTTCAAGGACACCGAGGAGAACGACGGGTTCTTCTCCGGCTACAACGCGACGACCCGCGCCTACGACCGCGCGACGTGGCAGTACCAGACCACCAAGGCGCCTGAGCGCGCTCCCGAGCCTCCGGCCGGGGGCGCAGCGGGACAGGGCAAGGAAGGTGGCGAGGGCAGCGGCCCGTCGACGACCACCGGGACGGTGAAGGGCGTGAACTTCGCGGCGCTCATCGCGAACCGCATCCCGGGCGTGCCGCTGCAGGACAAGACCCTGGCAGACCCGAACACCGTCTTTCAGATCCTGAAGCGCCACTACGCCCGGTACACGCCGGAGATGGTCGAGAAGATCTGCGGCACCCCCAAGGAGCTGTTCATCAAGGTGGCCGATGCCCTGATCGCCAACTCCGGGCCGGACAAAACGAGCGCGTTCGTCTACGCCGTCGGCTGGACCCAGCACACGACCGGCGTGCAGCTCATCCGCACCGCGGGCCTCGTACAGCTGCTCCTCGGCAACATCGGCCGACCGGGCGGCGGGATCATGGCCCTCCGCGGCCACGCGTCGATCCAGGGCTGCACCGACATCGCGAGCCTGTACAACATCCACCCCGGATACCTGAACACGCCGGATGCGTCGAAGACCCACGACACCCTGCTCAACTACATCCTCACCGAGACCCAGCCGACGTCCTTCTGGTCCAACACACCGGCGTACGTCATCAGCCAGCTGAAGGCGTGGTTCGGGGACGCGGCGACCGCGGACAATGACTACTTCTACGACACGCTCCCCAAGATCACCGCCGACCACAGTCACTTCCCCGTCTTCGTGGAGATGAGCCAGGGGAAGATCAAGGGCATGATCCTGACCGGCCAAAACCCGGCGACGAGCCTGAACTCGCACTTCCAGCGCGACGCGCTGAAGAACCTCGAATGGCTCGTCGTGCTCGACTCGTACGAGACCGAAACATCGGTGTTCTGGAAGCCGATCGCGGATGCCGATCCCGCGGCTGTGAAGACCGAGGTGTTCTTCATTCCGGCGGCGCACATCGCGGAAAAAGATGGCTCGATGACCCAGACCCAGCGCACCATCCAATACCACCACAAGGCCTCCGACCCGCCGGGTGACAGCCGCAGCGACCTGTTCTTCTGGTACGACCTCGGCCTGCGCCTCAAGAAGCTCTACGCGGGCCGGCCGAACGCGAAGAACGTCGCCGCGATCAAGAACATGACGCTCAACTACGGCCCGGATCCCGCTGAAGTCGCGGACTGGATCCACAAGGACGAGCCATCGGCCTTCAAGATCTTCAAGGAGGTCAATGGCTACGACGTCAAGACCGGGGCCATCCTCAACAGCTTCGCGAACCTCCAGTCGGACGGCTCGACCGCCTGCGGCGCCTGGATCTACACCGGTCAGCTGCAGAGCGTCAACGGCCAGACGGTGAACCGGGGCGAGATGAACCCGGGCAAGAACGACGGCTGGGTGAGCCCGAACTGGGGCTGGGCCTGGCCGGCCAACCGCCACCAGCTCTACAACCGCGCGTCGGCCGATCCGGCGGGCAACCCCTGGTCGGCGAAGAAGAAGTACACGTACTGGGACGCTGCGTCGAAAACCTGGAAGAACGACTCCGGGGAGGGGATCGATTTCGTCCTGACGAAGGCCCCCGAGACGCCGGCGAACCCGAACGGCATCGGCGTCGCGTTCCACTCCGGCTCCGACCCGTTCCTCCTCAAGAAGGACGGCAAGGGCTGGCTGTTCGCCTACGAAGGTCTGTCCGACGGGCCGATCCCCACCCACTACGAACCGTGGGAGTCCCCGGTGAAGAATCTCCTCTACAAGCAGGACCGGAACCCGATCACGAAGATCTACGACGTGCCGGGTAACAAATACAACGAGTTCGCCGGTGCCGCCTTCCCGACGGTGATCACGACCTACCGGCTCACTGAGCACCACCTCTCCGGCACGATGACCCGCTGGCTCCCCTGGCTCGCCGAGCTGATGCCCGAGCTGTTCGTCGAGATCTCACCCGAGTTCGCCAAGGAGAAGGGGATCGCGAACGGCGAATACCTCCGGGTCATCAGCGAGCGCGGCACCACGGAAGCGCGCGCGCTCGTCACGAAGCGGCTGCGGCCACTCACGGTGAATGGGCAGGTCATCCACCAGGTCGGGATGCCGTGGCACTGGGGCTACCAGGGCATCGCCACCGGCGACGTCGCGAACAACGTCACCTCGCTCGTCGCGGATCCGAACGTCACGATCCACGAGGGCAAGGCGTTCACCTGCCGGATCGAGAAGGGACGGGCCAGGGCATGAGCGATCTGCGTGGCATGTTCGTCGACACGTCGATCTGCACCGGCTGCAAGGCCTGCCAGGTGGCCTGCAAGCAGTGGAACGAGATGGCCCCCGGCGTTCCTCTCCCAATGGAGGACGAGGCCGCCGTGCGGGAGCATCGCGCGTTCACCGGCAACAGCTACGACAACACCGGCCATCTTTCGGCAACCAACTGGCGGCACGTGAAGTTCATCGAGCAGATCGGTCCCGACCCGAACACTGCCGACCGGTCCGATCCGCGCTGGCTGATGATGAGCGACTCCTGCAAGCACTGCGTGCAGGCCGGCTGCCTCGAGGTCTGCCCGACCGGCGCGCTGTACCGCACCGAATTCGGATCCGTGGACATCCACCAGGATGTCTGCATCGGCTGCCGGTACTGCGTCGGCGCGTGCCCGTTCGGCGTCATCGCGTTCAACCAGCGGACGGGCCGCGTGAACAAGTGCATCCTCTGCCAGGACCGTCTCGAGATCGGGATGGGGACCGCGTGCGCGAAGGCCTGCCCCACCTCATCGCTGACCTTCGGGACCGTGAGCGAGCTCCAGGCGATGGCGAGCGATCGAGTGAAGGCCCTCCACGCCCGCGGCCAGACCGACGCGTATATCTACGGCTGGGACCTCGGGAACACCGGGAAGATCACCGCCGGCCCGAACAAGGGCACCGCGGTGAAGGACGTCGAGGTCGTCGGCGGGCTCAATGTCTTCTACCTGCTCCTGGACAAGCCCGAGGTCTACGGGCTCCCCGCGCACGCGGCGCTGCCGCAGCGGAACTTCGTCCCATCCGCGGGCGTCGCGCTCATCTCGGCGGCGGTGCTCGGTGTGGCCGGGCTGGCCGCCTTCCGCCGCGACCGGATCGCCGAGAACGCGGCGACGGCGACCGAGGGAGGCGCCTGATGCCTGACAAATACGTCCTCCCGCCCGAGTGGGAGTGGCCGATCACCATCGCGCTGTTCCTCGCCGGCCTCGCCGCCGGCACGTACTCGGTCATGGGGCTCATGCACTTCGCCGGTGACAAACGCGACGAACCCGTGATCCACCGGCTCGGCTTCATCCCGATGCCGATCATGATCGTCGTCCCGCTGCTGCTCATCTACGACCTTGGCCAGCAGGGCCGGTTCCTCAACCTGCTGATCCGCAGCTCCGGCGCACCCGAGCGCGGGGGGCCGCTCATGTTCAACGCGAACTCGCCGATGAACTGGGGCTCGTGGGCGATGGTCATCTTCGCCGCCTTCACGGTCATCGCCTTCGCGGATGCGCTCCACCACAGCGGACGGATGCGGTTCGGATGGCTCGAAGGGATCTCCCACAACACCGTGGTCCTGCTGATCGGCGAGCTGTTCGCGCTCGTCGTCTCCGGCTACAGCGGCGTGCTGCTCAGCGTCACGAACCAGGGCGTCTGGTCGGACACGTTCCTCATGGGCGGCCTGTTCATCTGCTTCAGCGAGCTATCGGGCATGGCCGTCGCGGCCATCGTGAGCGACCGGTGGGGCTCGGCGGTCACCGCCGCCGCGGTCCGTCGGGCGTTGTTCGGCTTCGCCGCGGTGAGCGCGGTCTTTCTCGTCATCTTCCTTGTGGGACTCGCGACCCAGCAGGATGGGTCGCTCAGCGCGCTCGTCGCGAGCCTGCACGAATTCGTCGCCCCGGCATTCTGGGTCGGAGCCGTCGGCCTCGGCCTCGTTCTGCCTCTCGTGGCGCTGTCGCCACGGCCGATCGTACGGATCCCGAACGGATCGCTCGCGCTCATCGGGGTGCTCGTGCTGGTCGGCGTCCTGGCCTTCCGCTACGCGATGTTCTTCTCCGCCATCTCCTTCGTCCAGAGCTAGACGTCCCGACCCGGCTCGAGATCGACGAGGCCCGCGCCCGCTGGCGAGAGCTCGCCAGAGAGGACGCGGGCCTCGGTCCTATCGCCGCGTTCCACGATGGGCGGCTGGAAGCGCTCGGATCAGCGACGCCGCCGGACATCGCGCTCGATCTCACGGCTGACGCCGCGACCGAGGCGATCGCCGCCGGCCAGCCGCTCCTCGGTGTGGGCGTCCTGGCATGCGAGACCGAGGAGGTCGCGGCCGAGCTCCGCCGGCTCGCGCGCGATCTGAGCGAAACGAGCGTCGAGGGATCGGCCGGCCAGCGCACCGCGGCACGCCTCGCAACGGAAGATCTCGATATCGGATCACTGCTCGAGGCTGCGCTGAACGGCGATACCGCCGCGATCGCGCGGGCGGCCACATCCGGCGGCTACGACCCGGTTGCGTTCGCCCAGCTCGTCGAGCTCGCCCTGCAGCCGGTGCTCTGGGAAGCCGCGGCCCGATGCGCAGCGCTCACCGACATCGATCGTTGGGACCGGGGCTATTGCGCCGTATGCGGCGCGTGGCCCGCGTTCGCGGAGCTCGTGGGCGCGGAAAAGCGCCGGATGCTGCGCTGCGGTCGTTGCGGGACGTCGTGGTCATGGCTGGTGTTGCTCTGCCCGTACTGCGGCAACGACGATCACCGCAGCCTCGGAACGCTCACGGAAGACCTGGGGTCCGGCCCGGCGTCGCCGGCCCGGGGCGCCCAGTCAAAGGATCGTGTTGACGTGTGCGAACGCTGTCACGGCTACGTGAAGTCGATCGCGACGTTCAACAGCGTGCCGACCCCACGTGTCGCGGCCGAGGATGCCGCGACGGTGCATCTCGACATTGGCGCGCGCGAGGCCGGCTACACCCGGCCGGGCACGGTCGACGTCGCGACCGCGGGCATCCCGCGGCTGGTCCGCGAAGGCCGTCCGCGGGCTGGTGGCGATTAGAGCGACGAGCGGCTTAGCCGCGAGTCGCTCCGTCCTCCCCGGCCGCGCTGCTAGGCAGCGCCGCCGTTCAGCTAGATCGGCTTGGGCGAGCTGTAGGTCGGCTCGTACGAGCCGGCGGCCTTGCCGTTGCCCGCGCTGGAGTCCCAGCTCGACACGGCGTTGTCCGAGCGGATCTTGTCGACCTGCTCGGTCAGCTTGGCGCGAGCCTGCTGGCCGCTGAGCGGCGTCATCAGGAGCGCGACGGCCGCCCCGATGATCGCCCCAGCGATGAGGCCGAGCGTGAACACCGAGAAGAGCGCGGTGTCGTCGTGGCCGCCGCCGGCCTTGCGGGCCTGCTTCCGGCCATCGGACATCAGGTCTTCGATCCGCTTGCTCGCCTGCGAACGCAGGTCGTCAAAAACGGCATCAAGCTTCAGGTCCTTGAGCGCGTTCATCTGAATCTCCCTTTTCGGCGCTGGGCCGGACCCCACTAGTCCGCAGGACCGGTGCCAGCCTTCCGGCCAGTGAGCGAGGCCTCGATGAACTGCTCGATGTCGCCATCAAGGATGCGCTGGACGTCCCCGCTCTCGACGCCTGTCCGATGGTCCTTGACGAGCGTGTACGGGTGGAGCACGTAGCTGCGGATCTGGCTGCCCCAGTCGGCCGCGCGCATCTCGCCGCGCTCCTTGGCCTGCTCGGCCTCTTGCTCGAGGACGCGCTGCTCGAGGAGCCGGGCACGCAGGACCCGCATCGCGATGTCTCGGTTCTGTAACTGCGAACGCTCGTTCTGCGATGCGGCGACGATGCCGGTCGGGAGGTGCGTGATCCGCACCGCGGTCTCGGTCTTGTTCACGTTCTGGCCGCCCGCGCCGGTGCTGCGGTAGGTATCGATACGCAGCTCATCGGAACGGATGTCGACCTCGGTCTCGGCCTCGACCTGCGGCGTGGGATCGACGAGCGCGAATGAGGTCTGGCGGCGCTTTTGGAAATCGAATGGCGAGATGCGCACGAGGCGGTGCGTGCCGCGCTCGTGCTTCAGATAGCCGTACGCGTAGTCGCCGTCGATCGACAGCGTCGCGCTCTTCAGGCCGGCCTCTTCGCCCGGAGTGCTCTCGAGGAGCTCGGCGCGGAAGCCGCGGCGCTCGGCCCAGCGCAGGTACATCCGCACGAGCATCTCAGCCCAGTCGGCCGCGTCGGTACCACCCACGCCGGCGCTGATCGCGAGGTACGCGGACCGCTCGTCGTACGGCCCGCCGAGCTGCGCTTCGAGGCTCGCCTTCGCGACCTCCAGCTGGAGCGCGCCGAGGTCCGACGCGAGATCGCTCGCGATGGCCGCGTCCAGGTCAGCGAGCGGGAGCATCTCGACGATCTCGGCGGCCCGGCTGCGGAACCCGTCCCAGCGCTCGACGCGGCGGCGCGCGGAGTCGAGCTTCTTGAGGATGGTCTGCGCGTGCTGCCGATCGGACCAGAGGTCCGGTACCGAGGCCTCGACCTCTAGCCGCGCGACCTCGCGTCGCGTTCCGTCGAGGTCAAAGGAACACCGCCATCCGGTCGATGCGCTCGCGCAGGGACGCGAGCGCCGCCAGGTCGATCGCCATCCGCGCTGTTCTGGCTAACGCTTGCGAGGACGTTCGAACGTGGTCGTGACCGGCTGGGCCACTGGTGCCAGCTTCCCCGCCGCGAAGCTCACGAAGGTCACGCAGGGGCAGTAGGTGTTGCGCGGGCAGCGTGGGCAGTCCCCATCACAGTCGAGGGTCGCGCCGTAGCTGCACTTCAGGCAGTTGTCCTCGCAGACGATCCATTCCTTCATGCGGGACTGTCCTCTCTAGACGCAGTTCGGGCAGGGGGACGCCGTTCGAAGGCCCAAAAGACCGCTTGGACGCCGCTCCCCATGCCTGTTCTGTGCCGGTTTTCGTACGCAGAATACCCGCGGAACCGCCGTTCGGGAAGACCTTTATCGGGCTTTCGAACGTTGTCCAAGATACGAAAGTCCCCCGCCGCGGAAGGCCCGGGGCCGGACCCCGAACACCTGGTCTATGGCGTTCGGATGGGGCGAGTTATCCACCGCGAGCAGGTCGAGCTGGCGCACGGTGACCGGTGGATCGGCCATGGTCCGCTCGAACAGGAACGCCGCCGGCTTCATCAGGACGACAGGCAACGGGACGGTCGGGCGCCTGGTGCCGTACGCCCGCATGGCCTCCTGGAGCATCTCCCGGTAGCTGACCGGGTCGGGCCCGCCGACCTCGAAGGTGCCGGTCATCGGCCCGCGAAGGGCGGCCCGAACGGCGTGCGCGAGGTCCTCCACGTGGAGCGGCTGGAACCGGGCGACCCCGCCTCCCGGCAGCGGCACGATCGGGAAGCGAAGGGAGAACCGCAGCCGCGGGAAGAAGTCGTCGCCCGGCCCGAACAGGATCGACGGCCGCAACACCACATGCGGGATGCCCGAGGCGTCGATCGCGGCCTCGCCCGCGCCCTTGCTCCGCAGGAAGGGATAGGGGCTGTCGGGCGCGGCCCCGATCGCGCTGATGTGGACGATGCGCCCGACGCCGGCGCGCGCGGCCTCGCGCGCGACGGCGCGGGTGCCCTCGGCGTTGACGCGCTCGAACGTGGCGGCGCGCTCGGTCGGGACGGCGACCGTGTGCACGACGGCCTCGATGCCGTCGAAGGCAGCGCGGAGCGACTCCGGGTCGGTCACATCGGCGCGACGGACGTCCAGCCCCGCGCGCGGCAGCTCCGCGGCCGCCCGCTCGGGATCGCGAACGATCGCCCGGATGTCCCCGGGCTCGATGCCGCCCCCCGGGTCACCAAGCAGTGCCGCGATGACGTTCCGGCCCACGAACCCGTTCGCTCCGGTGATGGCGATCCGCATCGGTTTGATACTACAGCGTGGTAGTAGATAGCGGCTCGCGACGATGGGCCCAGATGAGCGCGGGGACGCCGGCGAGCAGGTAGAGGAGACCGAGGAGCTGGGCCTCCTGCAGACCGGCGAAGACGATCGGGTCGAGCCGCAGGAACGACGTCGCGAATCGGAAGCCGCCGTACAGCACCAGGTAGAGCCAGAAGACGCGCGCCTCCGGAGGACGGCCGCGGACGCGCGACCAGTAGCGCAGGAGCACGGCGAAGATCACCAGGTCGACGAGCAGGTCGTACGCCACGACCGGGTGCACGAAGTCCGCCTGGCCGAGCGTCGCCGGGTTGGTGTACCGCACGCACCACGGAAGGCCGGAGCACGCGATGGCGTGATGCTCGCCGTTGATGATGTCGCCGATCCGTCCGATGGTCTCGCCGAGAGTGATCCCGATGACCGTGATGTCGAACATGAAGCCGAGCGGCAAGCGGAGCCGCCGCGCCGCGATCCAGGCGCCGATGGCCGAGCCGATGGGCGCAGCGGTGACCGCGACGCCACCATTCCAGAACGCGACGAGCTGATCCAGGTGGGCGCTGTAGTACGGCCAGTTGTCCGCGATGTGACCGGCGCGCGCTGCCACGAGGCCGCCGATCACCACGGAGATCGCGAACGGGTAGATCCGCTCGTCCTTCACCAGGCGGCGAGCGAGGCGGAAGCTCAGCCAGCTGCCCCCGCCCATCCCGACGAGGGCCCAGAGCGAGTGCCATGAGATGCGCAGTGGACCGATCGCCAGGTTGGGATCGAACGGAAGGTCCACGCCCTACGCCGGCGTGGCGCGCGCGCTCCGAGCCTGGCGGAAGAGCGTGATGAGGATCGGGATCGCGAGCGCGATCAGCACGACCGACACGAGCTGGGCCTGGTACAGCCCGAACACATCGACCTTGTCGACCCGGAGGAACGAGATGATGAGCCGGCCAAATGACTGGAACGCGAGCCAGATCCAGAAGATCCGGCCTTCCGGCGGCCGGCCGGCGAACCGGCGGCGCAGCGCGATCGCGAGCGCCACGCCAGCGAGGTCCCACAGCATCTCGTAGCCCACCGCGAGGTGGACCGGGTCCGCGGAGTACCGCGGGTCGCCGGGGGTGAAGCTCGGACCTTGCCCGAGCGAGTCCGGATGGTCGTAGGTCACGCAGATGCCCGGCGCGCCGCACGCGATCGCGTGGTGCTCGCCGTTGATGATGTCACCGATGCGGCCGATGGCCATCCCGATCCCGATGCCCGCGGCGGCGCCGTCGGCGCCGGCCCCGATCGGGATATCTCCGCGACGAAGGGCGACGACGTAGCCGGTGATGACGCCGACGACGACTGCGCCCACGATCGCGATGCCGCCGTTCCAGATCTGCGGGATCAGCCAAGGATTCGCGTCATAGCCACAGCTGGTCCAGCAGTCGATGACGTGGAACAGCCGCGCGCCGATGATCCCGCCGACGACGGCCGGCGTCGCGATCGCGTAGAGCGCGTCCTCCGCGACGCGACCGCGAAGGAGCCGGACCGGCAGCCACACCCCGAAGAAGATCCCGACGGCGGTGAAGATGCCGTGCCACGCGAGCTGGAACGGCCCGAGGTGGACGTTCGGGTCGAACGGGAGGTTCAGCTAGCTAGCGCCCATGACATTTCTTGTACTTCTTGCCCGAGCCGCACCAGCAGGGATCGTTCCGGCCGAGCTTGTTCCCGGTACGGTCCGGAGACGCCGGCGGCCGCGGTCCCTCCGGACCATTGGCACTCGTCGTGGTCGTGTGCATTTTCGGACCTTGCGATGGCGACGCGCCCGAGGCCTTGTCCTTCTCGTCCTGCTCCGCCTGCTCGGCGGTGCGCACCGAGATCCGCAGGATCGTCTGGGCGACGTCGTTGGCGATCTTGGTGGTCATCTCGTCGAAGAAGGTGCGGGCCTCGTTCTTGTACGCGATGAGCGGGTCCTGCTGCCCGTAGCCGCGGAGGTAGATGCCCTCGCGGAGCTCCTCCATCGCCGTCAGGTGCTCGACCCAGTGCGTATCGATGGTCCGGAGCAGCAGCCAGCGCTCGATCGCGCGCGAGGTCTCCTCGCCGAGCGCGGTCTCGCGGGTCTCGTACGTCTCGTCGACGATCTCGTCCGCCTTCGTGGAGAGGTCATCGCGCGTCTCGATGCCGGCGAAGGTCGCGGGGGTGATCTCCTCGCTGCGGCCGAGCAGCGGCCCGAGGGCCGCGGCCAGCGTGGTCAAGTCCCAATCCTCAGGATCGGAAGAGGAGACGTTCTCGTCGACGAGGTCCGCCGCCGCGTCGTGCAGATAGTCAAGGACCGTCTCGCGGACGTCGCCTTTCGCCAGGATCTTGTGGCGCTCGCCGTAGATGACGTTGCGCTGGTTGTTCAGGACGTCGTCGAACTCGAGAGCGCGCTTCCGCATGTCGAAGTTGCGGCCCTCGACCTTCACCTGGGCCTGGGTGATCGCACCGGTGACCATGCCCGACTCGATCGGTGCGGAGTCGTCGAAGCCAAGCCGGGTCATGAGGCCGGCGATGCGGTCTGACGCGAAGATGCGGATGAGCTCGTCCTCGAGCGACGCGTAGAACCGCGAGGAGCCCTGATCGCCCTGCCGGCCCGCGCGGCCGCGGAGCTGGTTGTCGATCCGGCGGGCCTCGTGCCGCTCGGTACCGATCACATGCAGGCCGCCGAGGTCGCGCACGCCATCCCCAAGGAGGATGTCCACGCCGCGGCCGGCCATGTTCGTCGACAACGTCACCGCACCCTGCTGCCCGGCGCCGGCGATGATGAGGGCCTCCCGCTCGTGGTTCTTCGCGTTCAGGACGTTGTGCTTGATGCCGTGGCGATCCAGCTCGTCAGACAGTGACTGCGACTTGTCGACCGAGGTGGTGCCGATGAGCACCGGCTGGCCCTTCGTGTTGCGCTCCGTCACCTCGGCGATGACCGCGTCCCACTTCCCCTGCTCGGTGCGGTACACGAGGTCCTTCAGATCCTGGCGGACCATCGGCCGGTTCGTCGGGATCTGGGTGACCTCGAGCTTGTAGACCTTGAACAGCTCTTCGGCCTCGGTGGCCGCCGTACCGGTCATGCCGGCCAGCTTCTTGTACATGCGGAAGTAGTTCTGGATGGTGATCGTCGCGTGCGTGCGGGTCTCCTGCTGGATCTTCACGCCCTCCTTCGCCTCGACGGCCTGGTGCAGGCCATCGCTCCAGCGCCGTCCCGGCATCTGGCGGCCGGTGAACTCGTCGATGATCACGATCTCGCTCGCGGGCGTAACGATGTACTCCTTGTCCTTGTGGTACAGCGCCTTCGCCTTCAGGGCGTTGTCGAGGTAGTGGACCGCGCTCACGTCGCCCTCATAGAGGTTCGGACGATTGAGGAGCTGCTCGGCCTTCTCGATGCCGGACTCGGTGAGCGTCACCGCGTGATGCTTCTCCTCGAGGATGTAGTCCTCGCCCTCGACGAGCCGCGCCGCGACGCGGGCGAAGGAGTAATAGAGCTGCGAGGCGTCCTCGGCCTGTGAGCTGATGATGAGCGGTGTGCGGGCCTCGTCGATCAGGATCGAGTCGGCTTCGTCGACGATGCCGTAGTGGAGCTCGCGCTGCACCGTCTCGGCGAGGTCCATGACCATGTTGTCGCGCAGGTAGTCGAAGCCGAACTCGCTGTTCTGGCCATAGGTGATGTCCGCGAGATACGCGTCGCGCCGCGTCACGTTCCGCCAGTGCTGGTGCCGCGGGTCCAGCTCCTCGAGCGTCACGCTCGGGTCGTAGATCGCGCTCTTGTCGTGCGCGATGTAGCTCACCGTCATCCCGAGGGCGTGATAGATCGGGGCCATCCAGCCGGCGCCGGTCTTCGCTAGATAGTCATTGGTAGTGATCAAATGCGCGCCGCCGCCTTCAAGGGCGTTCAGGTAGAGCGCGAGCGACGCGACGAGGGTCTTGCCCTCGCCGGTCTTCATCTCGGCGATGTGCCCGCGATGCAGCGCGATCCCGCCAAGGAGCTGCACGTCGAAATGGGTCTGCTGCAGCGTCCGCGTCCCGGCCTCGCGCACCGCGGCGAAGGCCTGTGGGAGGATGTCGTCCAACGTCTTGCCCGCGACGAGCTGCTCCCGGAGGAGCGCCGTGCGGCTACGCAGCTCGTCGTCGGAGAGCGCGGCCGTCTCCGCCTTCAGGGCGTTCACCTGCTCAACGACCTTGCGGAGCCGCCGGACCTCTGCCTCGTTGCTGTCGACGAGGCTGAACAGCTTGGTGAGCGCGCTCAACTTCTGACCGCTAGGTGACCTGCAGCGGCAGCTGCATCCCCGGCGGGTTGAACAGCGCGCCGACCGACTCGCCGTCGTGGATGCGACGGATCGCCTCCGCGAAGAGTGGCGCGACGGACAGCACGCGGAGCTGCGGGAGATTGCGCGCTGACGGCTTCAGGGGGAC
>DATCPY010000131.1:0-12285 GCA_036569845.1 Candidatus Limnocylindria bacterium
CGCTTCGCATCGGGCATTCGCGCAAGTCTAGGCAGGCGTTCTCCGCTGCTATGCTCGACATGCTTCCGAACGCGGTCCATGGAGGGAAGGCACATGCCCACTGGTGGTGGAGACGCAGGCGGCAAGAAGGCCAAGAAGAAGTCCAAAGAGCAGCTCGAGAAGGAGCTCAAGAAGCACGGGACCGTGGCGCCGGTGAACCCGATGGCCTTCGAGGTCATCAAGCCCAAGCGCAAAGAGAAGTTCTAGCGGTGGCGCTGCCGAGCAAGTCCGTGCCGTTGTCGTCCGAGGGGTCCAAGAAGATGAGCGAGAAGACCAAGGCCATTGACGCGGCCATCCTTCAGATCGAGAAGCAGTTCGGGAAGGGCTCGATCATGAAGCTCGGGGCGAACACCGAGCAGATCGAGAGCATCCCGAGCGGCTCGCTCGCCCTCGACCTGGCCCTCGGGGTCGGCGGCTACCCGCGCGGCCGCGTGGTCGAGATCTACGGGCCCGAGGCCGGCGGCAAGACGACGTTGGCGCTCCACGCTGTCGCTGGCGTGCAGCGAGGCGGCGGGACCGCGGCGTTCATCGATGCCGAGCACGCCCTCGACGCCGCCTGGGCCCGGATCTGCGGCGTGAACACGGACGAGCTCCTCATCTCGCAGCCCGACAACGGCGAGCAGGCCCTCGAGATCGCCGACACGCTCGTGCGGAGCGGCGCGGTGGACCTCGTGGTCATCGACTCGGTCGCGGCGCTCGTGCCGAAGGCCGAGATCGAGGGCGAGATGGGGGACTCCCACATGGGCCTCCAGGCCCGTCTGATGAGCCAGGCCCTCCGCAAGATCACTGGCACGGTCTCGAAGACGAAGACGACGGTGATCTTCATCAACCAGCTGCGGGAAAAGATCGGTGTGATGTTCGGCAACCCCGAAACGACCACCGGCGGCAAGGCGCTGAAGTTCTACGCGTCCGTGCGCCTCGACGTACGGCCGATCGAGCAGATCAAGAATGGCACCGACGTCATCGGCCGACGGGTGAAGGTCAAGGTCGTGAAGAACAAGGTCGCGCCGCCGTTCCGAGTGGCCGAGCTCGAGATCCTCGCCGTCGAGGGCATCTCGCGCGAAGGCGGGCTCGTCGACATGGGCCTCCTCACCGGCGTCGTCACGAAGTACGGCGCGTGGTTCAACTACGGCGAGACGCGACTCGGTCAGGGTCGTGAGAACGCGAAGCAGTTCTTCCGTGACCACGCCGATGTCGCGGCTGAGGTCGAGGGCAAGGTCCGCGAGAAGTCGGGCGCCATTCCGGCCGGCGGCCCGGATGAGGAAAGCTAGCCGGCCCGCTCGCGACGCGCCTCCGGCCGGCGATGCCTACGACGCTGCGGTCCGCTACCTCGGGTCGCGCCCCCGGAGCGTCTCGGAGATCAAGCGCCACCTGCGCACGAAGCGTTTCGACGACGAGGCGCAGGACCGAGCGATCGAGAAGCTGCGCGAGCAGGGCTACATCGACGACGAAGCGTTCGCCCGCTACTGGGTCGACCAGCGCGCGCGCTTCCGGCCGAAGGGCCAGCGCGCGATCGTGAGCGAGCTCATGCAGAAGGGCGTCACCCGCGAGACCATCGATCTCGTGCTCGGCGAGGCCGATCCCGACACCGAGACGAAGCGCGCGCGGGAGTCGATCCGCCGCCCGATGACCCGCTGGCTGTCCTTGAGCGAGAACGAGCGGAAGCAGAAGATCCACCAGTACCTCGCGACCCGTGGCTTCTCATACGACGTCATCGACGAGGTGATCCTGCATCCGGACGCGGAACCCGAGTGAGCTCCGACCTGCCGGCGTGGCGGTACTGCGTGCTGTGCGGCACGGCGCTCGTTCAGCCGGACGACCGCGGGCTCAATCCGGCGTGTCCGGCCTGTTCGTGGTTCCGGCCGACGTACGCGCTGCCGGTCGTTCTCGTCTTGGCGCATGCCCCCGACGGCCGCATCGTGTTCACGCGGAAGCATGACTGGCCAGCCAGGGCGTGGGCGCTGGTGGCCGGATTCATCGAGGTGGGGGAGACGGCCGAGGCCGCAGCGGTCCGCGAGGTCGCCGAGGAGACCGGGCTCGTCGCAAGCCATCCTCGACTTGTGCGGACGCTTGCGCGCGCGGACCAGCTGCTCGTGTACGTCGAGGTGCGCATCGATGGTGAGCCGCGGGCTGGCTCGGATGTCGATGAAGCGCTCCTCGCCGAGCCTGACCCTGAACGCGTGCCGAAGGGGTGGCTGGCCCGCGAGCTGGTCCAGGAGTTCCGGAATCGCACGGCTGCGGCGCCGGAGTCCACATCGGGCTCTGATTCGGTCGCGCGCAACGTCGAGCAGTGGACGAAGAACAACCGCGATGCCCTCGACGCGCGCGCGAGTGCCGCGTGGGCCAAGACGGAGCCAACGTGGGGCGTGTTCGGGATCCGCGAGGCCGACCTCGGCGCGCCGCTCGGTGATGTCCGAGGGCTGGACGTCGTGGAGCTCGGCTGTGGCACCGCGTACTTCTCGGCGATCCTTGCGAAGCTGGGCGCGCGCCCGGTCGGGGTCGACCCGACGCCGGCCCAGCTTGCGACCGCGCGACGCCTGCAAGACGAGACTGGGATCCGGTTCCCGCTTGTCGAGGCTGCGGGCGAGCGCGTGCCCCTGCCGGATGGCTCGTTCGACCTTGCGTTCTCCGAGTACGGCGCGTCGCTGTGGGCCGACCCGAAGGCCTGGGTACCCGAGGCGGCCCGCCTGCTACGCCCCGGCGGGCGCCTGGTCTTCTTGACGAACTCCGCGATCGCGATGCTTTGCACACCGGACGTCGGGGACGTGGGGGAGCAGCTCATGCGGCCGCTGAAGGGGATGTACCGGAACGAGTGGCCGGAGGAGATCGGGGTCGAGTTCCACCTCGCGCACGGCGAGTGGATCGATCTGCTGCACCGCGCCGGCTTCGAGATCGAGCGGCTCATCGACGTCTACGCGGGACCCGACTCGAAGAAGCACGACTACTACGGCTACGTGAGCCCCGAGTGGGCCCGGAAATGGCCGGCCGAAGAGATCTGGACCGCGAGGAAGCGGACCTAGCGCGCCATTCAGCCGGCCGGCGGCCCGAGATGCTTGTGCAGGAACCGGACGGTCCGATCCCACGCGAGCGTGGCCGCCTCCGGGTCGTACTCCGGACGGCTCGGCTCGGCGAACCAGTGCTTCGCGCCGGGGTAGTAGTGGAATTCGTGTGGCTGCCCCGCGTCCCGAAGCTGCTGGTCGAGCTCGCGCAATGGGGCGATGTCGTCGTCGAGCTCCCCGTGGTGGCCGAGGATCGGGGGGAGCTGGGCGCCGGGCTTGAATTCGCCGCCGCCGTAGTGATCGACGAGCGCCGCGACGGTGCCTGGGCGGCGCTCAACAAGGTCCCAGGCAAAGCTCCCGCCCATGCTCCACCCGAGCACGCCGAAGCGGCCGGCCTTCGCGAGCCGTTCGGCGGCCCGGTCGATCTCGGCCATCGCGCGGTCAGTGTCGCGGGCCTTCATCAGGGCCTGGGCGGCCGGGATCTCCGTCGCCGTACGCCCACCGCCATAGAGATCAGGCGTCTCGACGGTGAAGCCTTCCGCCGCCAGGCGTCGCGCGTACGCGCGGACGTCCTCGTTCAGGCCCCACCACGCGTGTAGGACGAGCACTCCGGCCATCAGTTGCTGGCGATCATATCGATCGCTTTCGCGAGGTCGATGTCGGCCTGCGAGATGCCTTTGGTGATGTGGGTCGTCAGAACGATCCGGACGTGCTTGTAACGCTCGATGTGGATGTCCGGGTGGTGGTCCGCCGCGGCGGCCGCCTCGGCCACTCGGTTCGCGAAGGCCATCGCGGTCTTCCAGCCTTTCAAAGTGAAGGTCTTGGTGATGGCCTGCCCCTCGCGACCCCAGCCGTCGAGTTCGTTGAGGCTTTTCGTCAGCAATGGCTCGGGCACGAGCTGTTCGCTTTCCGGCACGGTCACCCTGCTATTCTCGTCGCACTTAAACCTTGTGAACTCCCGGCGCCCGGGGCACGCCGTCCTGAGCGCCGATTCCGCGGACGGGGGCCTGCGCCCTCACAACGGCGCCGACCTCGCGTGCGTGGCACACAGAAAGGATTCTGGTCATGCCCGAGAACCTCGTCGTGGGCGTCATTGCCCTCGTCGTTGGGTTGCTCGCCGGCTTCGTGATCGCCCTCGTGGTCCGGCGCAGCATCGCCCTGAACAGCGAAACGGCCGCCCGCGGGAACGCCGACCGGCTACTGGCGGAGGCCCGGACCAAGCAGAAGGACATCATTCTCGAGGCCAAGGACGAGGCCCTCACGGTCGCCAAGAACGCCGAGAACGAGAACCGCGAACGGCGGGCCGAGCTCCAGCGCTACGAGAGCCGGCTCGACAAGAAGGACGAGCAGCTCGACAGCCAGGTCGCCGAGCTGGCCGGCCGCGAGAAGAAGCTCACCGAGAAAGAGGCCGCGCTCGAGGCCGAGCGGGCGAAGATCGAGCAGCTCCAGGACGAACAGCGCGTCGAGCTCGCCCGTGTCGCCGGCCTGAGCCAGGACGAGGCCCGCGCGCTGCTCCTCGAAAGCGTCGAGGAGGAGATGCGCGACATCACGAACCGCAAGGTCCGCGAGTACGAGATCGAGGCGCGGGAGCGCGCGGACGACAAGGCCCGGGCGATCATCACGATGTCGCTCCAGCGGTACGCCGCGGAGCACACCGCCGAGCACTCGGTGACCGCGGTCGCTCTGCCGAGCGACGACATGAAGGGCCGGATCATCGGCCGCGAGGGCCGCAACATCCGGGCTCTCGAGACCCTCACCGGTGTCGACGTGATCATCGACGACACACCCGAGATCGTCGTGGTCTCCGGCTTCGATCCCATCCGCCGCGAGGTCGCGAAACGCGCCCTCGAGCGCCTCCTCGTGGACGGCCGCATCCATCCGGCGCGTATCGAAGAGGCCGTCGGCCGTGCCCGCACCGAGATCGACCAGTCCATCAAGGAGGCGGGGGAGGCGGCGGTATACGAGGTCGGCATCGGCGCGCTGCATCCTGACCTCGTGAAGTACCTCGGCCGCCTCCACTTCCGTACGTCCTTCGGCCAGAACGTCCTTCGCCATTCGATCGAGGTCGCGCACGTGGCGGGCATGCTGGCGGCCGAGACGGGATACGACCAGCAGACGATGAAGCGCGCGGGCCTGCTGCACGACATCGGCAAGGCGATCGACCATGAGGTCGAGGGCGCCCATACGGTGATCGGTGGCGAGCTCCTCAAGCGGTACGGCTTCTCGCAGACGATCATCGACGGCGTCGTGGGTCACCACGGCGACGTTGAGCCGATCACGATGGTCGGCACCCTCATTTCGGCCGCCGACGCGATCAGCGCCGCGCGTCCCGGCGCCCGCAGCGAGATCGTCTCCAACTACATCCAGCGCCTCACCGAGCTCGAGGCGGTGGCGAACAGCTTCCCGGGCGTCGAGAAATCGTTCGCGATCCAGGCCGGCCGCGAGATCCGGGTCATGGTGAAGCCCGGCGAGATCGACGATCTGCACGCGGCGCGGCTCGCGCGGGATATGGCCCAGAAGATCCAGGAGACGCTCCAGTACCCGGGCCAGGTCAAGATCACGGTCATCCGGGAGACGCGCGCAGTCGACTACGCGAAGTAGCGGCGGTGCGCATCCTCTTCGTCGGTGATGTCGTCGGCCGACCGGGCCGCGACGCGGTCGCAGCGCTTCTGCCGGCACTGCGCGACGAGCTGCGGATCGACCTCGCGATCGTCAACGGCGAGAACGCCGCTGGCGGCGCCGGTCTCACCGCCGGGATCGCCCGCGAGCTGCAGGCCGTCGGGGCCGACGTCATCACCACCGGCAACCACGTCTGGGACCAACGCCAATTCATGAGCGAGATCGAGACGTGCGACTTCGTCCTGCGGCCGATCAACCTGCCCGCGAACAATCCCGGACGCGGCTCGCTCGTCGCGAAGGGCGTCCTCGTGGTCAATGCGATCGGCCGCACGTTCATGACTCCAGCCGACGATCCGTTCCGCGCGATGGACGAGCTGTTGACCTCGGAGGTGCCCCTGCTTCGCGTGCTCGACTGGCACGCCGAGGCCACGAGCGAGAAGCTCGCGATGGGCTGGCACCTCGACGGTCGGGTGACCGCGGTCGTCGGAAGCCACACCCACGTCCCGACCGCTGATGCGCGCGTGCTCCCGAATGGCACCGCGCTCGTGTGCGACACCGGCATGGTCGGCCCGCGCGACTCGATCCTCGGAATGAAGACCGACGTCATCGTCGAGCGCTTCCGCACCGGGTTGCCGAAGCGCTTCGAGGTCGCCGACGGCACGGTCGTCTTCGGCAGCGTCCTCATCGACGCCGATGACGCGACCGGGAAGGCGCGCTCGATCGAGCGCGTCGATCGGACGCATCCAGCGTGAGCCTCGGCTACCCGATCGATCTGCACACGCACTCGCTGCGATCGGACGGCGCGCTCGAGCCGGCCGCGCTCATCGAGCGCGCGGCGGAGCGCGGGGTGAAGATCCAGGCACTCGCGGATCACGACACGCTTGCCGGCGCTGCGGAGGCCATCGCCGCGGGGGAGCGGCTCGGCGTGCGGGTGATCCCGTCGACCGAGCTGAACACCGAGTCCGAGTGGGGCCACGTCCACATCCTCGGGTACTTCCTCGATCCGGCCGACAGCGCGCTCGAGGATCGGCTGCGCTGGCTCCGCGAGAACCGAGGGCGACGGATCGAGCTGATGGTCGAGAAGCTCAATGCGCTCGGCTATCCGATCGCGCTCGCGCGGGTCCTCGAGATCGCGCAGGGCGGATCGCTTGGGCGGCCGCACCTCGCCCAGGCCCTGTTCGAAGCCGGTCACGTGCCGACATACGACAGCGCGTTCGACACGCTCATCGCCGACGGTGCGCCGGCCTACGTGTCGCGGGTCGGGCTCTCGCCGCTCGAGGCGGTACAGCTCGTCGTCGCCCACGGTGGCGTGCCGTCGCTCGCGCACCCGTTCACCGTCGTCGGGCTTGACGAGCTGCTGCCGCTCATCGTCGCCGCCGGCCTTGCCGGGATCGAGGCGTACTACGGCTCGCATCCGCCGTCGATGACGGCGACCTGTCTGTCCCTCGCGCGGCGCTACGACCTCGTGCCCACCGGCGGCAGCGACTTCCATGGTCGCGGCGAGCACGGCGCGCCGCTGGGCGGCGTGTTCGTGCCGCCTGAGACGATCGTGGCGCTGGAAGCCCGCCGGGGGCCCAACGCCGCCGCTACCATGGCCTCCGCTGTGGGAGGGGAGAGCTGATGGCTCGCGCCATGCGCCCGGTCGTCATGCTCATGGTGCTGGCGACCGTCCTGTTCATCGTCGACGGCCTGCTGGACCACAACGTCGCGGGCCGCGGCGGCTTCGATGACCACAAGGGCGTCGGCTGGACCTCCTACTTGTTCGCGTTCGCGAACCTCCTGATGACGGTCGCGGTCGCTCGCGGCAGCGAGCGCACCCTCTTGGGTCGCATCGCCCTCTCGGCGTTCTTCATCGTCGAGCGGCCGCTCACGGCGTTCGTGCTCGGGCCGACGCCCATCGAGGCCATCGCGGTCCACCTGGCGACTGCCATCGTCGAGCTCATCATCCTGGTCGGCGCGATCCGCGTGTGGCGGCTGGGCCACAGCCTCGTCCCCGATGACATGGACGCGATGCTCGCGCTCGACTCAGCCGGACCCCGGCCCGACGCGACGTTGCCGGCTCCCATGCCCGCCATGCCCGCCATGCCCGCGGCCTCGCCCGCACGGACCCAGGGGAGTGGCGGCTCGGCGTGGCTGCTCGGCATCCTCACGCTGCTCCTTGCAGCCATCCTGGTCGCGGACGGCGCCATCGCGGGATTCATCCCCGGTGGTCGCGAGTGGGGCGTGTCGGGTGACTCATCGGGTTGGCTCGTGTATCTGTTCGCGGTGGTCATCCTCACTGTCGCGACGCGGGCCGTGCATGGCGGCAGCGTCGCGCTGCGGCTGCTCATGGCGCTCGCGCTCATCTTCTTCATCGAGCGCGCGTTCAGCCCGTTCGCCCTCAAGGTCATCGACCCGGTCCAGCTCGGACTCCACGGACTCGCTGCCTTCATCGCGCTCGCCCTCGCGCTCGCGACGGCCAGCGTGATCCGCGGTGGTGGTGGACGCTCAGCATCTTCACGCCGCGCATCCCCGGCCACCTGATTTGGCGAGCGACGTCAAGGGAGCCGCCGAGCAGCTCGTCGCGCAGGTCGGGCGCGTCGTGGTCGGCAAGGATGAGGCGGTCGAGCAGCTCTTCGCTGCGCTCCTCGTCGAGGGCCACGTCCTGCTCGACGACGTACCCGGAGTGGGGAAGACCACGCTCGCGCGCGCGGTCGCGCGATCCTTCGACCTCGAGTTCCGTCGCGTCCAGTGCACGCCCGACCTCGTCCCATCGGACATCACCGGTGTCTCGATCTACGACCAGCGTGCCGGCCGCTTCGAATACCGGGCCGGCCCGCTCATGGCGAACGTCGTCCTGGTCGACGAGATCAACCGCGCGACGCCGCGCGCCCAGTCGAGCCTCCTCGAGGCGATGCAGGAGCGTCAGGTGACGGTCGACGAGACCACCCACCAGCTGCCCGATCCCTTCTTCGTCATCGCGACCCAGAACCCGATCGAGCTCGAGGGCACGTTCCCGTTGCCCGAGGCGCAGCTCGACCGATTCATCTTCCTGCTCAACCTCGGATACCCGACCGGCGCACAGGAGGACGAGATGCTGCGCGTGCACGGTGCCGCCACGCTCGACACCGGCACGCTCGACCCGCTCTTCGACCGTGCGGCGCTCGCCGTGTTCCGCGCCGCGGTGCGCAACGTACGCGTCGCCGACGCCGTGCGCGGCTACATCGCCGCGATCGTGCGGGCAACGCGCGGCGTGAGCGGCGTCGAGCTCGGAGGAAGCCCGCGCGCGTCGATCGCGCTCTACCGCGCAGCCCAGGCCCGAGCCGCCATCAAGGGTCGCGACTACGTGCTGCCGGATGACGTGAAGCAGCAGGCGCCGGCGGTCCTGCGTCACCGGCTGTTCCTCGATGCTGACGCCCAGATGCGGGGCCGTACGACCGCCGCAGTGGTGAGCGAGGTGCTCGGCCGGGTGCCGGTTCCCGCGGAGGAGCCGCGGCCGGTCGCATGACGGTCCAGCGCACCGGCCTCTACCCGTGGCCGATCGCCCTCGTGCTGTTCCTCGCGGCGGCAGTCACGCGCGAGCCCGTCGTCCTCGTGGCCGCCGCAGCGGCGCTCGCCGGCTGGGCCGTTTCCTTCTTCACCGCGCGCATCGCCCTGCGTGGCGTCGAGGCACGGATCGACGTGACGCCGTCGCGCATGGTGGCGGGCGACACCTTCACCGCGCGGATCCTCATCGCGAACCGCAAGCCGTTCCCGATGCCGTGGCTCGACGTCCGGCTCGCGCTTCCCGAAGGCGTCGTCCCCGAGCCCTCGACACCGGGGATGCCTCGCGGCTCCGTCGGCGCCGGATTCGCTCCGCGCGCGCACGAGCGGGTGACGCTCTCGTTCACGCTCCGTGCGGCCCAGCGAGGCGCGTACGAGCTCGGACCGATCCGGCTGCGAAGCGGCGACTGGCTCGGCTTCACGAGCGTCGAGAGCGTCGTCGATGTCTCGCCGTCGATCGTCGCGTACCCGACGCCGCTCAGCGTGGTCGACCATCACCGGCCGTCCCTGCGGCCGCTCGCCGAGACCGCCACCAAGCGCGGCCTTCTCCCGGATCCGCTGCGCTTCCGCGGGGTGCGCGAGCATCGCAGCGGCGACGCGCGCAAGGAGATCCACTGGAAGGCGTCCGCGCGGCTCGGCTCACTGCAGACGAAGATGTACGAACCCGCGACGAGCCTCGACGCAGTGTTCCTGCTGAACGTCGCGACCTATGACCAGTACTGGATCCAGGCCGATCCCGAGGAGGCCGAGCTCGTGATCTCGGCCACCGCCGAGCTCATCCGCCTCGCCGCGGATGCCGGGCGTCAGGTGGGCCTCGTGACCAATGGCATCGATAACGTGACCCACGAGCGCCCGCGCTCCGCGCTCGGGCGCGGGCCGCGTCCGCTCACCCGGAGCCTCGACATCCTCGCGCGACTCGGGCCATATGCGTCCCACTCGCCCGAGGCCGTGTTCCTGCGCGAACGGGGCCGCCTTCCGTGGGGCGCGACGCTCGTCTGCGTCACGCCGGTCCTTGGCCCACACCTCGCGGGTGCCCTGCTTGCGCTGCGCCGGGCGCACCACCGCGTCCTCGCGGTGGCCATCGAGCAACCCGACGACGCGGTGCGCACGCGGCTGCGGGCGGCGGACATCACTGTCGACAGTTTGCGGATCGGAGCTCGGCGTGCAGCGGGCTAACGCGCAGAGCACGATCGCCGCCCTGCTCGTCGCGCGGAGTCTCATCGAGGCGGTGCTGTTCGCGGCGATCCTGTCGGTCGCTCAGGTCGCGACGGGCGGCGATCGGGCCATCCCGATCGTCAGCATCGCGCTCGCCGTGGCGGGCATCGGGATCGTGCTGACCAGCATCCTTCGCGACGCGCGCGCGGATCGGCAGAACACCGCCATCGCGCTGACGGCGATGGGCGTGGCCGCCGCCTACGGCGTGTACTACGGGCCTCCGCATGCCGAGGGGCTGATCATCCTCACGCGCATCGTGCTGTTCGGCATCATCGGCGAGGCCTTCGTGTGGCGGAATCTGACCGTCGCGAGGTCGCTTGTGCGCTGGTCGGATGCCCGGAGCGCCGGCTTCGCTGCGATCGGGGCCGTGGCCGTGATCGCCCTGCTCCCCGGGCTGATGGACCGCACCGGTCTGGTGATCCTCGGCCTGGCCGCAACGGCAGCGACGGGCATCGCGCTCTCGCTGACGCGGTCCGCCGAGGAGCTCGCGCTCGCGGGAAGCGACGCGCGCGGGGCCGCGGGCCGCACGACCGCATCGGGGACCGCGATCCTGCTGGCGATCCTCTCGGTCGTCGGCGCGATCCTCGCGCCCATCACCGGCGATGTCATTCGTCAGGTCGGCGACACGGTGACGCCGATCCTCGGCAACCTGTTGTACGGCTTCCTGCTGGCCATGGGGTACGTCGCCGAGTTCGTGGTCAACGTGGTCCGCGCGCTGCTCCGAGGCGGAACCTTCCCGCAGCTCCGGCCGCCGACCGCGCCGCTGTCCCCCGCCGAGGAGCAGGAGGCTCTGCGGCAGATCGAGGCCACCCGTCCGTTCGTCATCGGAGCGGTCGAGATCATCATCGCGGCCGTCGCGTTGATCATCGTGATCGTGCTGGTCGATCGGATGGCCCGCGAGCGGCGGCAGACACTGCCCGAGGGCGCGACGCTCGATCGGGAATCATCCGCGGGCGAGGGCATCGGTGCGTTCCTTACCGGCCTATTGCCGCGCCGGCCGCGGCGGGCCGGCGCGCCACGCGATGATGGGACGCCGGCCGGGGCCCTGCGGGCGATGTATTGGCGCTATCTCGCGCGCGGTGATGCGAGCGGCGTCGCCTGGCGCGCGACGGGGGAAACGCCGGCGGAGCATCACGACCGAAGCGTCGTGGTCACGCCGCGGAACGTGGCTGCCACGGTGCTCGTCCGGGCGTTCGAGGATCTCCGCTACGGCGACCGAGATCCGGATGCGACGACGCTTGCCGCCGCGCGGCGCGCCCTCGCTGCGATCGAGGAGCCGCAATGACCGTGATCGCGATCGTCGGCCCGACCGCGTCGGGCAAGAGCGCGCTTGCCTTGCGCGCCGCGCGGCTGACCGGCGGCGAGATCGTCTCCGCGGACTCGCGGCAGGTGTACCGCGGCATGGATGTCGGGACCGCCAAGCCGACGGCTGCCGAGCAGCGGCTCGTCCGTCACCACTGCATCGACCTCATCGACCCGGCCGAGCCGTACGACGCGGCGCGTTACCAGCGCGACGGGCGCGCCGCCCTCGCCGACATCGCGGCCCGCGGCAAGACCGCGTACGTGGTCGGCGGTACCGGACTCTACGTGCGCGCGCTCCTCGACGGTCTGCTGCTCGACGCGGCCCCGACCGACCCGGCGCTCCGCGCGACGCTCGAGCGCCGGGCTGCGGCCGAGGGCGCCGCGGCGCTGCGTCGCGAGCTCGCGCGGATCGATCCCGCGGCGGCGGAGCGGGTGGACGTGCGCAACGAGCGTCGCGTCGTCCGGTATCTGGAGCTCGCGATGCTCGCAGGCCGTGTCCCGGCCGGGCGTGGCGCGCCGGTCGACAGCCGGCGTGTCGGTCTCGACCCGCCGCGCGTCTGGCTGGACGAGCGCATCGACGCGCGCGTCC
>DATCPY010000132.1:0-4619 GCA_036569845.1 Candidatus Limnocylindria bacterium
AGCGCTCCGACGACCACGGCGAGCCGGCGAGCTGCGCTCAACGTGGAGATGTTAAGAGCGACTCCTGCCGCCGATGGCGCGCGTAGAGGACGCCGCCGATGACGATGACCGAGAACACGCTCACCAGGCGGTCGAGGACCGCCACGGCGATCGCGTCGTGCGTCGCCAGCCCGAAGCCGGTCGTGAGCACGTACACGACGGCGAGCTCGACGAAGCCGAAGCCCGCGGGTGTGAGCGGGACGGTCGTGAGGAGCGAGGACGCGACCGCGACGAAGATGACGCCCGAGATCGGCAGCTCGAGCCCAAGGGCGGCCAATACGAACGCGAGCCGCGCGGCCTCGGCGAGCCAGATGATGATGGTCTCCGGACCCGCCTCGGGCAGGGCGCGGAAGGAATGGAGCACCCCCTCGCGGAACAGCCGGCCGATGCGCCGCACTTCGCCGGGGAAGAACCGCGATACGCGCGGCGCGACGTAATAGACGGCGATGAACGCCGCGACGATCAACGCGGCGAGGGCCGCCGCCGAGAGATAGACCAGCCGGAGGTCCGGGAGGACCGTGCGTCCGAAGGCGATGTAGCCGCCGACGATGAGCAGCGCGAACACCACGAAGATATCGAGGAGCCGTTCGGCCACGACGACGCCGACCGTCCGAGACAGCGACACGTTGAAGCGCTGCTTGACGAGGTAGCTGCGATAGAGGTCGCCGAGCTTCGCGGGCGCGAGGCAGTTCACGAACCAGCCGAGCATCAGGATCTCGAGGAGGTCGCGGCCACGCAGCATGAGCCCGCTTTCGTGGAGGAGCCGGGCCCACCGGCGCGCGCGCACCGGGAAGGTCGCGTAGTACACGACGAGCGCCGCGAGGACGAGCAGCGGGTTCGATCCGCGGATCGTCGCGAGCGCCGTGCCCCAGTCCACGTTGCGCGCCACGACGAGGAGCAGAACGAGCGGGACTGCGATCGAGAGAGCCTCGCGCCAGCCGAACAGCTGCCGCCGGACGGCGAGCTCGTCGGTATGGCCCGCGTCCTCCGCGAGCCGTTCGATGGACGGGTCTTCGATGTGCCCGGGCGTGCGGGTCAGGGCGTCCGGCTCCAGCGCCGGCTCCACCACTTCCGCCACTTGTCGTACCGCGTGTAGAAGTGGATGGCGTGACCCGCGAGGCGGCCGGTCACCTCGCCGGTCCGCAGCGACGCGATGAAGTCATCGCGTCCGGTGAAGTCCGGGATCTCGATGTACGCCCGCCCGATCTCCCACGGCCGGTGGGCGTCGCTGCCGACGGCGCCGGGGATCTGATGCTGCTGCGAGAACGCGAGCGCCCGCCGGTTGTCGTTCCCGATCGCCTCGCGCGCGTTGAACACTTCGATGGCGTCGATCGTTGGCCAGACCCGCTCGAGGGCCTCGCGGCGGATGCGGTAAATGCGGTTGTGGCTGAACGGGTGCGGGATGGACACGAGCCCGCCCTGCTCGTGGATCCGCGCGATCGTCTCGTCGGCCGAAAGGTCGCGCGGGATCGCCTTCTCGAGGAACAGGCCAATGATCTCGCCATCGGCCGACGAGATCTCCTCTCCGACGATCACGCGGAAGCCATCGGCCTTCTCGCGGAGCCGGAGCGCGCCCTCGATCGTGTTGTGGTCCGTCGCGCAGACCACGTCGAGGCCGGCGGCTTTGATCGCGAGCGCCTGGACGGCGATCGGCGTCCGGCTATCCGGTGAGTACTCGCTGTGCGTGTGCATGTCGAGCTTGATCTTCTTCGGCGCGTCGGTCAGCTCGCTCTCCCTTCGGCGCGCGCGTGATCGAGGCTGGCTCGGATCCGGGACTCGAATCGTGACACATCGAACCGGCGCGCGGAGCGACGCAGCACCTCGGGATCGAGCGCGGCCTTCTCGACCGCGCGAACGGCCTCGGCGAAGCGCTGCGGGTCGGGCTCGGACACGAGGGCCCCGTCGACGCCGTCGCGGACGATCTCGGTCGCGCCGCCCCGACCGAGCGCGACGACCGGCGCCCCCGATGCGAGGGCCTCGACGCAGACGATCCCGAAGTCCTCCTCCGCCGGGAAGATGAGCCCCCGCGCGGAGCTGAGCAGCTGACGCACGGTCACATCGTCGACCCGCCCGGTGAAGGTCACGTTGTCGCGCGCCAGCTGCTCCAGCCCTGCGCGCTCGCGACCGTCGCCGACGACGATGAGCCGCATGCCCACCTCGTTGAACGCCCGGATCGCGACGTCGACGCGCTTGTACGCGACGAGCCTGCTCGGCAGCGCGAGCCAGTAATCGCCGCGATCCGCCGCCGGCGTGAACGTGTCGACGTCGACGGGCGGATGGATGACCTCGCTGTCCCGTCCGTAATAGCGCTTGATCCGTTCGCGCACGACATCGGAGTTCGCGATCCAGTGGTCGACGCGCTTCGCGCCACGCAGGTCGGCCTCGCGCAGACCAGGAAGCAGTGATCGGACCACGCCGCGGAGGGGCGCGGGCACCTCTTCGGCGAGGTACTGCTCGCTCCAGTCCCAGAGATAGCGCGTCGGCGAATGGCAATACGCGACATGGACCGTCTCCTCCGGCAGGGAGAGGCACTTGATGAACGCGCTCGTCGAAGTGAGCAGGAGCTCGGTGCCGCTCGCGACGTGGAGCGCGGCGGCCGCCCGGGGATACAACGGGAGCAGCGCTCGGTGCGCGCCGCCGCCCAGCGGCACGCTCTGCAGGAACGAGGTCCGCAGCTGATAGCCCGCCAGCGGTCCGTACGCTCGCGCGTCGTGGAAGAACGTGTAGACGGGCGCCTCGGGGTGCATCCGATGGAAGACCTCAACGACGCGCTCGGCGCCGCCGCGGACCGAGAAGTACTCGTGGGCGAGGGCGACGCTCACGCCCGGCGGACCCGTGCGAGCAAGACGAGGAGCACGAAGAGCGGCAGCACACGCTGGCGGCGCCAGCGTTTGGGGTCGCGGAGCAGGCGCCAGAGCCACTCGAGGCCGACGGCGTGGACCAGCGCCGGCGGGGCCTTCGCGGCGCCGGCCAGGTAATCGAGGCTGCCGCCGACACCGACGGCGACGCGCACGCTCGGGAGTTGCCCCAGATTGCGGGCGATCCAGCGCTCCTGTTTCGGCATGCCGAACGCGACCAGCACGATGTCCGGCGCCGCCGCCGCGACCTGCCCCACGACGTCGGCGTCAGCGTCGGCCGAGCCCGCGTAGGTCCCGGCGATCCGAAGCTCGGGATGGCGATGGCGGAGCGTCGTCGCGGCGCGCTCCGCGATGCCCGGCGCGGCACCGAGCAGGAACAGCGACAGCCGCCGTTCGGTCGCGAGCGCCGCGAGGCGATCGACGAGCAGCCGGCCGGGAGCGCGACCGGGCAGTGGATCGCCGAGGAGCCGCGCGGCAACGACGGCGCCGGTCCCGTCGGGGACGACGAGATCCGCATCGGCAGCGATCGCGGCTACCTCGCGGTCGTCGCGGCAAAGCATCACGAACTCGGGATTCGCGGTGATGATGAAGGTGCGCTCGCCGCGGTCGAGGCGCTCCTCGATCTGGGCGACGGCGTCAACGAGCGCGACCCGATCGAAGCCGACGCCGAGGATGTCGACGCGGCGGTCCATCTGACGTGGGCCTAATGGACCGGGACGAGGCTCTTCTTGAAGAAGTCGAAGTGCTCCAGGGCGAGTCCCGTGCCCTTGGCGACGCAGTAGAGCGGGTTGTCCGCCGCGTAGCACGCGACGCCCGTGACCTGCGTGAGGAGCTTGTCCATGTTCCGAAGCAGCGCTCCCCCACCCGACAGGACCATGCCTTTGTCGATGATGTCGGATGCGAGCTCCGGCGGGGTCTCCTCGAGCACGTTCTTGACCGACGACACGATCTGCTGCAGCACCGGCTCCATCGCCTCGGTGATCTCATTGCTGCCGATCGTGATCGTGCGCGGTAAGCCGGCGATGAGGTCACGTCCGCGAACTTCCATCGTGAGCTCGGGGTCCATCGGCAGCGCCGAGCCGATCTGGATCTTCACGTCCTCCGCGGTCCGCTCGCCGATCATGAGGTTGTACCGCTTGCGCACGAAGTTCGCGATCGCCTCATCCAGGCGGTTCCCCGCCGCGCGCACGCTCTTGCTCACCACGATGCCGCCGAGCGAGATCACCGCGATCTCCGCCGTGCCACCGCCGATCCCGATGATCATGTTGCCGCTGGGCCCGGAGATCGGCAGGTTCGCGCCGATGGCCGCCGCGAGCGGCTCCTCGATGAGATACGCCTCGCGCGCGCCAGCTCGGAGCGCCGCGTCCTTGACCGCGCGGCGCTCGACGCTGGTGACGCCCGACGGGACACAGATCATGAGCTCGGGGTGGAAGACGCGGATCCGGCCGCTGACCTTGTTGATGAAGTATTCGAGCATCCGCTCCGTGATGACGTAGTCGGCGATCACGCCGTCACGCATCGGGCGGATGGCCGTGATCGTGCCCGGCGTGCGACCCAGCATCAGCCGCGCCTCTTCGCCGACGGCGACGATGCGCGGACGGTTGCCGTTGTCATCGTGCGCGATGGCGACCACGGATGGCTCCGTAAGGACGATGCCCTTGCCGCGGACGTACACGATGACGTTCGCGGTCCCGAGGTCGATGCCGATCTGGCGAGCGAACA
>DATCPY010000133.1:0-2355 GCA_036569845.1 Candidatus Limnocylindria bacterium
TGCTCGTTCAGGCAGGCGAAGAGCGGGCTCTCCGAGAGGAACTCAGCGACCGCATTCGGTTCCACGTCCGCTGAATAGTGCGGCTACGGTCAAGCGGCGGGAACCGTGACCCTTAGCGCCCTCCGGCGAGCTCCAGGAACCGGGGCTTCACTTCGCTCATCACTCGTTCGATCGTCTCGCGGTCGTATGGCGGCGACATCCCGAACAGGAAGCCCTTCACGCCTACCTTGTGGTACTCCAGCAGCTTCTTCGCGATCGCATCGGGCGTGCCGAGGTTCGCCGGCCGGTTCGGGGCCTCGACCTTGTTCCGCGCCGCGACCTCGCGCATGCGCTTGTCGACGGTGTTGAGGTCATCGCGCACCAGGATCCCGCCGCCCGCCGTCGGAGCGATCTCCGCGTAGTCGCGTCCGACGTCGGCGCAGTGCTTCTTCAGGACCTCGAGCTTGTGCTTGATGACGCCGGCGTCGCCGAACCCGTGCCACCAGTCGGCGTACCGCGCGGTGATCTTCAGGGTGACCTGCTCGCCGCCGCCGCCGACGAGGATCGGCAGACGCTTCTGGATCGGGCGCGTGCCGAGCGTCGCGTTCTCGACCTTGTAGTAGGTGCCCGCGTAGGTGACCTTGCCCTTATCCAGCAGCCCGCGGATGATCCGCGTCGCCTCGCGCAGCTTCGCGAGCCGAATGGCCGGTGTGTCGAAGTCGATCCCGTACATCTTGTGCTCGTGCTCGTTCCACGCGGCGCCGATGCCGAGCACCGCCCGACCGTTCGTGATGCCATCGAGGGTCGCCGCCATATTGGCGAGCACGGCTGGGTGCCGGTACGTGTTGCCCGTCACGAGCATCCCGATCTGCGGCTTCTTCGTGATGGCGCCGAACGCCGCCAGGATCTGCCAACCCTCAAGGTTCGGTCCGGTGACGTCGCCCATGAGCGGTACGAAATGGTCCCAGGTCATGAGGACATCCCACCCGCACTGTTCGGCGAGGAGCGCGGCATCGCGCATCTCGTCCCAGGTCGTGTACTGCGGGTGGAGCTGCAGGCCGAAGAAGGTCATCGCTCGCCTCCGAGCGTATAGTCCGGACTCCGATGGCGCTCACGCAGGATCGCACCGACGTCGCGAGAGTCCTCGCGGACACGAAGAAGCACGTTCTCGTGAACTGGTCCGCGCAGGGAAATATTTCACCGCTCGTCATCACCGGCGCTGACGGCGTCTGGCTTCATTCGGGCGACCGACGGATCCTGGACTTCTCCTCCGAGCTCGTGAACTCCAACCTCGGCCACGGCCATCCACGTGTCGTTCGTGCCATCCAGGAGCAGGCCGCGATCCTCAACTACGTGACCCCGGCGTTCACGACCGAAGCGCAGGCCACCCTCGCGCGCAAGCTCGCTGATGTGGCCCCGGGCGATCTGACGAAAACGATCTTCACCACCGGTGGCACCGAGGCGAACGAGAACGCGATCAAGCTCGCGCGTCTTTATACCGGCCGGCACAAGATCCTCACCCAGTGGCGGAGCTTCCACGGCCAGACCCAGGGTGCCATGAGCCTGGGCGGTGACAACCGCCGGTGGGCGAACGAGCCGGGCATGAGCGGCGTCGTGCACTTCCTCAACCCCGATCCGTACCGCTCGCTCTTCGGCAACGACGCGCAGAAGGCGCTCGCGCATGTCGAGGAGGTCATCTGGTACGAGGGCCCGCAATACATCGCCGCGATCCTGCTCGAGCCGATCGTCGGCACATCCGGGCTCCTCGTGCCGCCCGACGGATTCCTGCAGGGCTTGCGCACCTTGTGCGACACGTACGGCATCGTGCTGGTCTTCGATGAGGTCATGACCGGCTTCGGGCGCACCGGGAAATGGTTCGCGTCGGAGCACTGGAACACGGTGCCGGACATCATGACCTTCGCGAAGGGCGTGAACTCCGGCTACGTCCCGCTCGGCGGCGCGATCGTCGACGAGCAGATCGCGAAGCACTTCGACGACAACGTCTACTGGGGCGGTCTCACGTACAGCGGCCACGCCCTCGCTTGCGCCGCCGGCATCGCGACCCTGGACGCGTACGAGAGCGAGGACCTCATCGGCAACTCCGCGCGGATGGGCGAGCTGCTCGGCCGCGAGCTGAACGCGCTCGTCGCGAAGCACCCGTCGATCGGCGACGTCCGGGGCCGCGGCCTGTTCTGGGGCATCGAGCTCGTGAAGGACCGCGGCACCAAGGAGATGCTCGAGCGGTGGAACGGGCCGTCGAGCGCGCTCGCGAACGCGCTCAAGGGCGAGCTCATGAAGCGCAACGTCTACGTCTTCTGCCGCTGGAACATGCTGTTCGTCGCGCCGCCGCTCATCGTCGACGAGGATGAGCTGCGC
>DATCPY010000134.1:0-1972 GCA_036569845.1 Candidatus Limnocylindria bacterium
TGAGGTGTGCCGGCGGCTGCGCGCGGATCCGAAGACGAGCTTCCTCCCGGTCGTGATGGTCACCGCGAGCGGGCTGCCGGAGAAGGTGAAGGCGATCGAGGCTGGCGCGGACGACTTCATCGCGAAGCCGTTCGACCAGCCTGAGCTCTTGGCTCGCGTGCGATCGCTGCTTCGGGTCAAGACGTATCACGATGAGTCCGAGCACCAGAAGGCTGAGCTCGCCGAGTGGAACCGGACGCTCGAGGACCGCGTGAGAGACCAGGTCGACGAGCTGGGACGCCTTGGCCGGCTGCGCCGGTTCCTCTCGCCACAGATCGCTGACGTGGTGATGTCCCAGGGGGCCGACGACTTCCTCGCCGGCCACCGCCGTGAGATCACCGTGGTCTTCGGCGATCTGCGCGGCTTCACGCGCTTCTCCGAGACCGCGGAGCCCGAGGAGGCTCTCGGAGTGCTCCGGGCGTACCACGCGGCGATGGGCCAGGTCATCTTCCACCACGAGGGCACCGTCGAGCACTTCGCCGGCGACGGACTCATGGTCTTCTTCAACGACCCGATGCCGATCGCTCAGCCGGAGCTGCAGGCAACCCGCATGGCGCTCGCGATGCGGGCGCGTTTTGCCGAGCTGCAGAGCGGTTGGAAGAAGCGTGGGTATGAGCTCGGCATCGGGATCGGCATCGCCGTGGGATACGCGACGCTCGGCCGCATCGGCTTCGAGGGCCGGTTCGACTACGGCGCCGTCGGGATGGTGGTCATTCAGGCCTCGCGCTTATCAGATGCCGCGAAGCCGGGCGAGATCCTCGTCAGCAATCGCGTGCACGCGGCGATCGAGGACGCAGTCGAGGCGACGTCAGCCGGCGAGCTCGAGCTCAAGGGCTTCCATCAGCCGGTCCCCGCGTTCCAGGTCATGGCGTTGCGCGAGCCCGCCGCTAGCTAGCTGAGCTTCCCCAGCTCGCTACCCCAATTGAACGCGGAGTAGTGCGGCGGCTCGATGCCGTTGGCACCGAGGATCGACCCGAGCTGGGCGCGATGCTCGTTCCCGTGATGCAGGAACTGCGCGATGAGGATCCCCATGGGCATGCGCTGGGTGTTGCCGTCCGCGCCGCGCCGTTCGATGATCCGGTCGAGATCCAGCTGGCCGGCCGCGAAGCCGGTGAACCACTCGCTCAGCTGCTTCGCGCGCGCGACGACCTGCGCGAGGTCCGTCGTGGTCTTCTCGCTCACTGCATCGTTCGGTGGCGGTGTGCCGCGAAGGGCCGTCGCGTAGCGCTCCTTCGCGCCGACGAGGTGGATGAGCGTCGCCTCGATGGTGCCCATCGTCCCCGGGGTCGTGAGCGCGCGCTGTTCGGGCGATAGCGCGGCGCAGAACCGCGCGAGCTTCTCGGTCGCCCAGTTGTCGTATTCGATCGGTACCGATAGGTCGCTCATTCCTCTGCCTCCGAGATCTTCATTGCGCGACCGTAGCCCCACCCGCTGATGGGTGGAGGCTCGACGCCGTTGGCGCCGAGGATCGTCGTCGCCTGGGTGCGGTGCTCGTTCCCGTGATGGATGAGCTGCGCGAGGATGACACCGACCGTCGACGCGCGCCCCTCGTTCATCTCGACCCGACGAGCCGGATCCTCGGTCTCGGCGATCCGCAACAGCCGCTCCCCCGTCGCTTTGGCCACGGCGACGAGCTCGTCGATCGAGCGGCGTTCGGTCCGCGTGATCCGGTCCCCGTGCAGCTCGCCGGTGATGAGCTGGACGTACCACTGCTGCGCCCCGATGAGGTGCTGGAGCGTGCCATAGACGGTCCCGTACGTCCCGCGAGCGGTCATGTCGAGGATCGCGGGATCGACCTCATGGCAGAAGTCGAGCAGCGTGAAGTTCGCCCAGGTGTTGTGCCGAAGGACGTGCGCGAGCACTACGTCTGCAACAACGGGCTGCCGCGCTTCAGGAATTTGCCGCGGCCCTTCTTCCCGAGGAACTTCCCGTC
>DATCPY010000135.1:0-3196 GCA_036569845.1 Candidatus Limnocylindria bacterium
CAGGATCGCGCGAGCGCGCTCGGCGGCGATGGAAGCGCCGGGTCGCCCGCGACGAGCTGGTCGCACGCGAACCGTCCGGCCGTCCAAACGACGCCCTACGTCGGTCCGGGCCAGGTCATGTGGTTCCAGTTCAGTGTCCAAGCACCGATGACGGCGGGTGCGTACAAGCTGGCGCTCCGTCCGGTGCTCGAAGGTCAGCAGTGGCTCGAGGACCCCAACCTCTCGTTCCAGATCCTCGTCAAGGCGGACGACGAACATCCGCCGCTCGATCCTTCCGCGACGATCCAGGCGCCGACGGTCGCGCGCACGTACACGCCGGCGACGCTCGCCGACGGCTCGCGCACCATCCGGGTTCCGTCGCTCATGTACCACTACGTGAGCTGGCTGCCGGCGACCGATCCGAACATGGACCTTCGCAAGGACCTCACCGTGAGCCCCTCGGACTTCGAGGCCATGCTCAAGTACCTCAAGGACAACGGCTACACCACGATCACGACGAAGGACCTGTGGTGGTCGCTCGATCAGACCGCACCGCTCCCGGCGAAGCCGATCATGCTCACGTTCGATGACGGTTACGCCGACGCCTACGACGTCGTCATGCCGGCGCTCAAGGCGTACGGGATGACCGGCGTGTTCTTCGTGACTGTGAATCTGGTCGGAACGCCGGGCTACATCAGCCGTGCCCAGGTGCGTGCCCTCGCGGATGCGGGCATGGATGTGGAGTCACACGCGATGGATCACGTGAGCATGATCTGGGCGACCACGAACCAGATCTACCAGATGTGCAAGGCGCGTGAGTTCCTGAGCGCGTGGACCGGCACCGACGTCCGGCACTTCGCGTATCCGTCCGGCGAGTTCAACGACTTCTCCGGCGCCGCGCTGAAGAGCTGTGGCTATCTCTCCGGCTACAAGAAGGCCGGCGGGTCGATCCAGAGCACGAACGCGATCTTCTTCTTGCAGCGCGCGCGCGTCCGCGGCCAGCTCGGCGTCGCAGCGCTCCTCTCCGCCCTTCAGCAGTAGCCTCGGGTACGTCGTGAACGTACCCACCATCATCGTGACCGGCCCGGTCGGCGTGGGGAAGTCCACGGTCGCCGAGGCGATGGGCTACCTGCTCCTCGCGGAAAAGATCCCGCATGCGAACGTCGATTTCGATCAGCTCACAGCCGGCCCACGGTCCGCAGATGACGACATGTGGGGCACCAAGCTGGGCCTCTCCAACCTCGCGGCGATCTGGAGGAACTATCAGCTTGCCGGTGCGCAGCGACTGATCATCGCTCGCGTCATCGAGTCCCGCTCGGAGCTCGACGGATTCCGTCAGGCTGTTCCTGGCGCCGACATCGTCCTTGTACGTCTGCGCGCTGAGCCCGAGACGCTTCAGGCGCGCGTGCGCCGCAGAGGACCGTGGCGCGATATGGAGTGGCACCTCAAGCGATCCGTCGAGCTCGGGGCACAGATGGATGCGCAGCCCTTCGAAGACGTTCTCATCGAGACCGACGACCGTGATGTCACGGCGGTCGCGCGAGATGTCCTTCACCGCGCAGGTTGGCTGCCCGCGTGAGGCGCATCGTCCTTACTGCGCTCCCGATCATCGTGCTCGCGTGGGCGCTTGCGCCTGCCGCTCGCGGGGTGCTCCTCGTGCAGCGCACGTCGAGCGGGCCGTCGGCCGTTGCCACGATCGCTGGCCTGCCGACGGAGTCCGTGTCGTTCACGGCGAGCGACGGCGTCGCGCTCGCCGGGTCGTACGTCGCGATCCCGGGCCCGACCGGCATCTTCATCGTCGTGCATGGCTTCAAGACCGACCGCCGCGAGATGGCCGACTACGCCTCGATGCTCGTGCGCGAAGGCTTCTCGGTGCTCCTGTATGACAGCCGCGGCACCGGCGAGAGCGGCGGCGTGTTCGGGGTCGGTGCCACAGAGCCGCGCGACATCGTCGGCGCCGTCGACTTCCTCCGATCGAGCGCCGAGCCGGGGTCCGCGCACATTTACGTGCTTGGGATCTCGCTCGGCGCAGGTGACGCGCTGCTCGCCGCCGCGCAGGACGACCGCATCCAGGGCGTCATCGCGGACAGCCCGTGGGCCGATGAACGCGTCCAGCTCGCGCGGATGTCGAGCTTCGCACTCGGCCCGCTCGCGATCCCGGTCCTGCCCTACGAGCCCGCGCTCGTGGACTGGCTGATCGATGGTCGCCTCGAAGATGCCCGTCCGCGCGATGTCGTCGCGCGCATCGGACCGCGATGGATCCAGCTCATTCATTGCGCGGACGACGACAACGCGACGACGTCGCTCGCCGACGCCCAGGCGTTGCTCGCCGCGGGCGGCGGGACGACCGACCTCTGGATCGTTCCCAGTGGAGGACATGCGGGCGCGTTCCGCGCGCACGCCTTCGACTATCGCAACCAGATCCGTGCATTCCTGTCGGTGGCCTCGCGGTGATGGACCTCGTCATCCGCAATGGGCTCGTGGTCGACGGCACCGGCGCGCCCGGACGCCGAGCCGACGTCGGGATCCGCGATGGTCGCATCGAGGCGATCGGCGACCTTCGCGCCGCCAGCGCGCACGAGACGGTCGATGCGACCGGTCAGGTCGTGTCGCCAGGATTCATCGACGCGCACACCCACGGTGATGTCGCGATGCTCTTGCCTGATGCGCATCTCGACGTGAAGACGGCCGAGCTCCGCCAGGGCGTCACCACGGAGGTCACCGGCAACTGTGGATTCAGCCCGTTCCCCGCGGATGGTCCGCACGCCGATCAGGTGGACGCGCTGATGGGCTCGCTGATCGGCGACGGTCGGTCGTGGTCGGATCTCGTGACATACCGCGCGGCGGTGAGCGGGATGTTTACGAACGTCGCGCCGCTCGTCGGCCACGGGAGCATTCGCGCCGCGATCCTCGGCTTCGCCGACCGCGCGCCGTCGCCTGATGAGCTGCGGGCGATGGTCCGGCTCGCGGAGGTCGCCCTCGACCAGGGCGCGGTCGGGATCTCGAGCGGCCTGGTGTACGCGCCCGGCCTCTACGCCAAGACCGACGAGCTCATCTCCGTCGCGCGCACGCTGCGTGGCACCGGCCGGCCGTACGTCACGCACATGCGTGGCGAGACCGACATGGTCGCGGACTCGGTGCGCGAGGCGATCCGCATCGGACGGGAGGCCGGCGTGCCCGTGCACATCTCGCATCACAAGGCCTCGGGGAAGGACAA
>DATCPY010000136.1:0-5917 GCA_036569845.1 Candidatus Limnocylindria bacterium
CGCACGAGAGCGAGAACGTCTTCTACGACACGCCCCGCTACGACCCGACCTCCACGTTCCTGTTCTTCCATCGGAACGCGGCGATCGTGAAGAACGGGACCTACGTCGGCAACGAGTCGACGATCGAACGGCTCAATGTGAAGACCGGCGAGCGGGTGCGACTCCTCACCGACGCGGCGGATCCGTCGATCTCGCGCGACGGGAAGCTCATCGCGTTCATCCACCTCAAGGACGGCCAGAACGACAACATCTGGATCGCCAACAGCGACGGCACGAACGCCCATCCGTTGTTCAAGGGCGATACGTGGTTCTGGGTCCAGTCGCCGCGCTTCTCCCCCACGACCGACGAGCTCGTGTTCTGCGCGGCGGGGCACAGCGCGCCGAAGTCGCTGGACTCGCGCCTGCCGCACGATGCGCACCTCGGGATCCCCTCCGAGATCTTCCTCGTGAAGACCGATGGGACCGGTCTCCGCTCGCTGGCTCAGACCGGCGACGACACGTTCCCGGCGTGGTCGCTCGACGGCACGAGCCTCGCGTTCGTCTCGACCGGTGCCTTCTTCCAGCAGTCGATGAAGGACCAATCGATCAAGACGCTGGCCTCGGGCGACAACTTCTTCTTCGGCGACATCACCTGGCTCAAATAGCGGGCTGATGCGGCTCCCGCCCGGACTGTCGCCGCTTCGGCATCGTGACTTCGCGCTCTATTGGGTCGGCCAGTGCGTCTCGCAGATCGGGACGTTCATCGAGATGACCGCCACGACCTACCTCCTGTACGCGATCACGAGCTCACCGTTGCTCCTCGGGCTCGGCGGCCTGGTGCGCGGCGTCCCGATCCTCGGACTTGCGCTGTTCGGCGGCGCGCTCGCCGATCGCATCGACCGACGGCGCCTGCTGCTCTACACGCAGTGCGCCCAGGTGGTCACGTCGCTCATCCTCGGCACGCTCGTCGCGACCGGCGCGGTGCAGTTCTGGCACATCTATGTCATCGGCTTCGTGAACTCGACGATGTCGGCGTTCGACGCGCCCGCCCGTAACTCCTTTTACCCGCAGCTCATCCCGCGCGCCGATTTCCAGAACGCCGTGACGTTGAGCTCGGTCATCTTCCGCCTGTCGACGCTGCTCGGCCCGGCGATCGCCGGGATCCTCATCGCGACTGTCGGGCCGGCGAGCCCGTTCTTCGTGAACGCGGCGAGCTACTTCGCCATCATCTTCGCCCTGCTTGCGATCCGGACGAAGTTCAGCGCTGCCGCCGGCTCGCGCGTGTCGCTGCGGAGCGCGGCCTGGGGCGGGATCCAATACGCGATGCAGAGCCCGGTCCTGCCGCTCATCCTCGTGACGGAGATGGCGCTCTCGGTCTTCGGCCATAACAGCGCGCTCATCACGATCTTCGCCCGCGACGTGCTGCGCGTCGGCCCTGAGGGCCTCGGTCTGCTCCTGTCGGCGGTCGGCGCCGGGGCGATCGGCGGGACGATCGTCCTGGTCGCGACCGGAGAGGTGCGCCGGAAGGGCGCGATCATGATCGCCGCGGGCGCGCTCTACGCCGTTGGTCTGCTCGGCTTCGCGATCTCGACATCGTTCGCCCTGTCGATGCTCGTGCTGTTCGTCCTCGGCGTCGCGGACGCCGGCTGGGGCGCGATGCGCAACACGATCGCCCAGCTCGCCACCGCCGACGCGTATCGCGGTCGCGTGATGTCGATGATCACCGTGACGAGCCGCGGGCTGACGAACATGGGCCAGATCGAGACCGGCGCGATCGTGGCCGCAGCCGGCCCGGCGCTGGGTGCCGCGATCAACGCGGTGCTCGTCGGCGTGAGCGTCGCGACGGTGGCGCTGCGCTCACCGCGACTGCGCGGATTCCGCTCGAGCGCCCACGTCGATGTCGCGGAGCCCGCCACACCGTAGTCGCTGGGAGCACGGCCGGCTTGATGTACTGCGTACGATGCGGTCGAGGGAACTGATGCAGCGGACCGAAGCGCTCTTATCGCGGCCGTGGCTCGTCGTACTGGTCGTTGCGCTCTTCGTCGTGCTGCCGGTCCTAGTCCTTGGAGAGAGCTCCGCCGCCGATAGCCGCGCTCGCTTCCGCGCCGCGCAGCTCGATGGCCTGGCCAAGACGGCCGATCGGGCCGCTGCCGGCATCACCGACAGCATCGCTTCCGCGAGCCGCCAGATCTCGGCCGCGTCCACGACGCCGGTGACCGGCAAGCCCACAGCGCTCCTCGTCGCGTTCCAGGGCCACGACGCGGCCGCGCTGGACGCCTTCGCGTTCGATCTGGAGAACGTGATGAGCCCCCAGGTGTTCCGGATCATCCTGCTCGACTCCGCCGGTCGCGTCGCGCTTTTCGAACCCCCGAGCGTCGGAACGCAGGTCGGAGACGATTACTCCGCTCGCGAGTCGTTCTCGCGGGTCACAACTGCGTCGCCGCAGTTCGTGTCTGGCATCTACGTCACCGATGGCCCGTGCGGCTGCGCCGCTGGGATCAAGCCCAATGCCAAGCGGGCGATCGGCATCTCAGCGCTCGTCACCGATGCGCGCGGCACGCGCGTCGGCGTCGTCCTCGCCGAGCTCGATCTCGCGTGGCTCGGTCGGGTCCTCGCGCCGTTGCTCGTGGCGGCGGATGACGTGTACCTCCTCGATGGCGATGGGAAGCTCGTCCTTCGCGCCAGTCACGGGTTCACGTCGGACCCGGTCGCCGGCCAGGACCTCCGCGCATCGGAGGCCGGCGTCGCGGCGTTCAGCACTGCCACACGCGCGGAGACCGACGACCCACTCGGAGGCGGGACGCGTCTCGTGGGCATCGGCCGCGAATCGACCCTCGGCTGGCACGTCCTCGCGCTGCGTTCGCCGGCCGTCGTGGAGGGCGAGCTCAACGCATCGCTCGACCAGGCACGTATCGCGCGAGTCGCGCTCGCGGCGATCATCCTGCTCGGAAGCGTGCTCTTCGCCGCGACGGCCGGCCGTGTCATCCGGCAGCGACGTCAGCTGAATGCGTCACTGGAGCGCAACATGCGTCTGCTCGGCGATCTGGAGGTCGCGGGTAGGCAGCTCGAAGCGGCGAACCGCCACAAGAGCGAGTTCCTTGCGAACATGAGCCACGAGCTGCGCACGCCGCTCAACGCGATCATCGGGTTCGCCGATGTCCTGGGCCAGCGGATGTTCGGCGAGCTCAACGAGCGCCAGGCCGAATACACCCAGGACATCCGCACGTCGGGGCAGCACTTGCTGACTCTGATCAACGACATCCTCGACCTCTCGAAGGTCGAGGCCGGCAAGATGGAGCTGTCGCTCGCCGACTTCTCGCTCGCTTCGGCGCTCTCGAACGGGGTAACGATGGTGCGCGAGCGCGCGGCGAACCATGGCATCGGCATCGAGCTCAACTCGGACAGCGTCGATGTCATCAGCGCGGACGAACGCAAGGTGAAGCAGATCATCTTCAACCTGCTCTCGAACGCGGTGAAGTTCACGCCGGACGGCGGCACGATCACCGTCACGAGCGGGCAGGAGAATGGTCACGTCCGGGTGAGCATTCGCGACACGGGCCGCGGCATCGCGCCCGAGGATCGGGAGCGCATCTTTGAGGAGTTCCGGCAAGCTCGTGGTTCGTCGGACGGATCGGAAGGGACCGGGCTCGGTCTGAGCCTGACGAAGGCGCTGGTCGAGCTCCACCACGGCAGGATCTCGGTCGAAAGCGAGGTCGGCCGGGGCAGCACCTTCACCTTCACTTTGCCGCTCGCGCAGCCCGCGGCGCCGTAGCGGCGTTAATACGCGGCCTGGACGGGCTCCCCGCGCAGCTTCGCGTACCCCGGCTTGATGCGGTCGTAGATCACCGCGACGCGCTCGTCGTAGCCGAGGAACGCGCTCTTCATCGCGTTGATCGACAGGCGCTCCACGTCGTCGAGGGTCAGCCCGAGGGTGGCCGAGAGCCGGCGGAATTCCTCTGAGAGCGTGATCGCGCTCATCAACCGGTTGTCCGTGTTGACCGTGACGCGGAGCTTCTGCTGGAGGAAATAGCGGATCGGATGCTCGGCCAGCGTCGCGACGGCACCGGTGTCGACATTGCTTGATGGGCAGACCTCGAGCGGGATGCGATGGTCGCGGATGTACGCAGCGAGCTGACCGAGCTTCACCACTTTGCCCTCATTGATCGCCATGTCCTCCACCAGCCGCACGCCGTGGCCGATCCGGTGCGCGCCGCAGTACTGGAGCGCCTGCCAGATCGACGCCGGACCGAACGCCTCGCCGGCGTGGATGGTGATGCTGAAGTTCTGCTGGCGGCAGTACTGGAACGCCTCGAGGTGGACCTTCGGCGGATGGCCCGCCTCCTCGCCGGCGATGTCGAAGCCGACGCAGCCGCGATCCCGGAACGCGACGGCCAGCTCTGCCATCTCGAGCGAGTCGGTGCGATCCCGCATCGCGCAGATGATCTGACGCATCACGATCGGATGGTCGCGCTCGGCGCGGTCGAAGCCGCGGGCCACCGCTGCGACGACCTGCTCGAGGTTCATCCCGCGCTGCGTCGAGAACACCGGCGCATAGCGGATCTCCGCGTAGACGACGCCGTCCCGCGCGAGGTCCTCGGCGCACTCGTACGCGACGCGCTCCACGGCCTCGGGCGTCTGCATCACCGCGATCGTGTGCGCGAAGCCGCGCAGGTAGAGCGGGAGCGACCCCGATGCCGCGCTCGCGTGGAACCAGCGTCCGAGCTCCACGGGATCCTGCGTCGGCAGGCCTTCGTACCCGAGGTCCTTCGCGAGCTCGACGATCGTCTCCGGCCGCAGGCCACCGTCGAGGTGGTCATGCAGGAGCACCTTCGGCGCGGCCTTCAGGATGTCGAGCGGGAGCGTCGCTACCCCTTCGCCGTGGCGGTCGCCGGCGCGCGCTGGCCGGTCGCGACCGCGAGCGCGATGCGGGTCATGCGATCCACCGCGGCGCGCATCTCCTCGTCGCTGATCCGGGTGAACGTCCCGTCGATGACCATGTCCGACACGAGCAACAGGCAGCCGCCACGAACGCCCTTCAGGGCGGCGACGGTGAAGAGCGCCGCGGCTTCCATCTCCACCGCGAGGACGCCGCGCTTCGACCACCGCAAGTACTGGCCCTCGTCAGGGTTGTAGAAGAGATCGCTCGATGCGACCGGGCCGACGTGCACGGGCTGGCCGATCGCCTCGGCCGCGTGCACGGCGGCGTGGCTGAGCTCCCAGCTCGCGGTCGGCGTGTGCGGCTCGTTGCCGACGAGGTGGCTTGCCGTCGAATCCGCGGACACGCCGGAGATCGCGACGATCGTGTCACCGAGCTTCTGGCCCAGCTGTAGGCCGCCGCAGGTGCCGACCCGGATGAGCGTCTTCACGCCGAGCTGGATGAGCTCCTCGAAGACGATCGTCGCGCCGGGGCTGCCCATGCCGGTGCCCTGCACCGAGACGCGCGTGCCCTCATATGTGCCGGTGTATCCGAGGAGACCGCGCTCGCCGTTGACCTGCTTGGCATCCTTGAAATACGTCTCGGCGATGTACTTCGCCCGGAGCGGATCGCCGGGAAGGAGGCAGGCCCCGGCGTAATCGCCTGGTTGCGCGCGCAGGTGGATCGGCATTACTCCCCCTTGAACTTCTGGGCGTTGCCCATGTGCGGCCAGACGCGCTCTTGAGCGATCGAGAGCAGCTGCTTGGTGTGGTTGCGATCGTGCGAGATCCATTCGTGCAGCAGCCAGCGCACCTTCAGCTCGCCGACCTTTGGGTGCATCCCACTGCGATCGAGGTCGGCGGGTGTGAGCGAGCGGACGAGCTTCACGCTCGCCTGGCGAGCGCCCATGAACTCCATCCACACGCTGTCGCTCATGCGGGCGCAATCGTTGCGCTGCTTCTCGACGTCGACCTGATCCCAGGCCTCGAGCTTCGGGCCGTCGCTCGCGAGGATGATCCGGAT
>DATCPY010000137.1:0-8184 GCA_036569845.1 Candidatus Limnocylindria bacterium
AGCCGCAGCGGCGCCCGCGCCGGCCGCACCGCCGCCGCCCGCCGCGCAGCCAACCCCAGCGCCGGCCGCGCCCGCCCCCCCACCGGAGTGGACGGCGCAGCCGGGCGAGCCGATCGGCGAAGTGCAGGTCGTGCTGTCGCCGATCTCGTCGTTCCCCCGTCTCGTCGAGCTCGAGCGCCGGCTGCAGGGCATGGCCGTCGTCCGCACGGTGTACGCCCGCGACTTCCGCAATGGCGTGGCCACGCTCGCGATCGGGCTTCGCCATCCGATGACCGTGGATGAATTCGCGACCGCCGTCACCAAGCTCGAGTACCCCCGGCTGCGGATCGTGTCGACGTCCGGGTACGTGCTCGAGCTGAGGATCGATTCCGAAGCCTCGTCGATCGCGTAGCTCGCACGCCGCGGCAACAGATGCGTAGATGAGCGTGCGGCCGGATGCGGACTTTTGGTCCGCGCGAATGGCGTTCCTCGGGAAGCTCGCACACGCGGATGCGATCGCCGTCGTCCTCGAGGTGAAGAACGAGGGATTCGTCACGTACGCGAGCGACAACGTTCCATCGGATCCGGGCTGGAACGGCGCGGTCGCTGGGCCGCTCATCCGTGCGGCGCTCGATTCGCGCACGGCGTCGCAGGCGAGCGTCGTCCTGCCGCTCGCGGACGGCCGCGCGGCGTCGATCATCCTGGTCGCGCCGATCGTCTGGAACGATCAGCTCGTCGGCGCGCTCGCCGCCCTACGCGCGAGCGGCGGCTTCGACGATCGCGATGCGGCGGAGGTCGGACGGCTCGCGGATCTCGTCGGCCTCGAGCTCGCCGAGGCCACGGCGCTCCGGCGGGCGCAATCGCAGCAGGCCGAGCTCGAATCGCGACTGAAGGCTCAGGCGAAGATCGCCGATGTCGCGCGCCACACGCGGGACCCCGAGGAGCTCCTCGAGCGCGCGACCGCCCAGCTTGCCGAGCTCTTCGGCGCCGACGGCGTTTCGATCATGCTCGCCGACGACGCCGGCCAGCTGTCGGTCCGCTCGTCCCTCGGTCTCAGCGAGGCCGCGAAGAAAGACAAGAAGAAGCCCGGCGAGGGCATCTCGGGATACGTCGTGAAGACCGGGCAGCCGCTGCTGCTCACCGGACAGGTGAAAGATCAGCGGTTCAGCGGCAACGACCCGACCATCGGTGAATCGATCGTCGCGCCGATGCGGGCGGACGACCGCACCATCGGCGTCGTCAACATCAAACACACCGCGACCGCGAAGGACCGCTTCACGCAGGCGTCCGTCGAGTCGCTGCAGCAGGTCGCGAGCGAGATCGCCGCGTCGTTCGTCGCCGCCGAAGCGATGCGCCGGACCGAAGATGATCGGAAGCAGGCCCTGGTGCTCTATGAGCTGTCGCGGCTCGCGACGATGGGCAACGATCCGCAGCAGGATCTCGAGACGGCCGCGGACATGATCAGCGGCATGCTGAACAACGACGTCGTGGGGGTCTGGGCGCTCGAGCCAGCCGGTCTCCGGCTGCGCGCCGCGCATGGGTACCCCGATCCGCGGCCCGCGCTGATCCCGCTCGTCGGTCTCGGTCCGGCCATGACGATGGCCGTCCGCCAGCAACAGCTGGCCACGGCGCGATACGCGTTGGGCGACGAGCGACGTCCCGAGTGGGCGCCGCTGGACGTCTCCGTGTTCGTGCTCGCACCGATCGGCTCGCATGGGAATTACCTGGGCGCACTCGTGCTCGCGCGGAAGGCCGGTGGGTTCATGGATCCCGAGATCGAGTTCGCCACGACGCTCGGCGAATACCTCTCCGGTCAGATGCAAAAGACCGCGGCCGGGGACTCGCAGGCCGTCGTCGCCGCGAACGAGCGGCGCAAGATCGCCCAGGAGATCCACGACGGGATCGCCCAGGAGCTGACGGGCGTCGTCCTCACGCTCGAGGCCTGCCAGCGCGCGCTCGATCGCGACCCCGCGGCCTTGAGCGCGAGCCTCGCGAAGGCCGCGCGGGAGGCGCGCGCGACCCTCGCGGACGTCCGTCAGTACATGTCGGCGCTCCGGGCGAAGGAGGGCGGCGAGATCAACCTGCCCGCCACGGTCGCGCGGCTCGTCGATGACGTCCGTCGCCAGACCGGCCTGCGCGTAGAGATGGAGGAGCAGGGTGCGGAGCGCGAGCTCGAGCCGCCGCTCGAGCGCGCGGTCATGCGCATCGTCGGCGAATCGCTGCGCAACGTCGCGCAGCACGCCCACGCGAACGCGGCGAAGCTCCGGCTCAACTTCGGACAGAAGGAGATCACCGTGATCGTCGAGGACGACGGGGTCGGCTTCGAGACCGAGCCGACGATGGCGAGCGCCGCGGAGGGCGGACACTTCGGCCTCGCGGGCATGCGCGAGCGCGCCGAGAGCATCGGCGGCACGCTCACGGTCCTGAGCCAGCCCGGTCGCGGCTCGGTCGTCACGGCGACGCTCCCGTATCTGTTCGCCGAGGATCCGATCCGCGCGATGAAGGATCCGACCCCGGTCGTGGAGGACATCGAGGCGCCCACCGAGCGCGGCAGCCTCATCTCCAAGCTCTTCGGCCGGTAAATCCTCGGTAAATACGTCAGCTGAGGAAGAAGCGCCAGACGAACAACGCGAGCGCCGCGACGAACGCGATGACGATGATCACCGCGACGACCATCCCAAGGGTGCCCCGCACGTCGTCGCGCACGCGGACGATCCCGAGCGCCCGATCGATGGCCTCGACGAAGCGCGGCGGCGGTGCGTCCTTGAGGAGCCAGCCCCGCGCGCCGGGCGGCTGCTGGGTCAGCCGCTCGCCACTCTCGGCGTCGCCAGACAGGACGAGGCACGGGATGGCCAGATCGAGGGCATGGCCCTCGAGCAGCACTCCGTCGACGAGGGCCGCGTCGGCCGGCCAGGATCCCGCCGTCGCTTTCGCGTCGGCGAGGCTCGGGACCCGACGCAGGTCGTACAGGTCCTCGAGGCGGAGCACCGTTTCGATGCCCGCGCCGATCACCGGATGCGGCGTGACGATGAGCACCTTCGGTCGAGCGATGCCGTGATTATTCGCCATCACCCGGTCTGGGGGCATCTCAGTCCCTCTGAACACCCCCGAGGGTGGGTAGCCCCGCGTCCGGGAATCGTGCTCAATGACGCATGCGTTGGCGGCGTGCTGCGAGCCGCCCCTGAAAGGCCCGAATGACGGTCGAGCGCGAAGGTGAGTTCTGGCCCACGCGTATCGCGATGCTCGCCGAGCTGGCGCGCGCGGACGCCCTTGCGATCGTGCTGCGGCCGCGGGACGAATCGTTCGTCACGTACGCCGCGCACAACGTTGGCGCTGACTCCGCGTGGAACGGCGCTGCTCAGCGGGCATTGCTCACGAGCGCGCTCGGCGGCGGGCCAGGCGATGGCGCGGTGAGCATCGCGCTGCTCGACGGCCGGACCGCCGTCGCGATGCGGGCCGTGCCGGTCGCCTGGCGCGAGCACCGCATCGGCGCGCTCGCCGCGCTACGCGCGACCGGACCATTCAGCGACGAAGAGTCAGCGACCCTCGGGCGTCTGGCATCCCTGGTCGCGCTGGAGCTCGTCGAGGAGAACACGTTCTGGCGGATCCAACGCGCCGCAGCGGAGCTCGAGGCGCGGACGAAAGCGTCGACGGAGCTCCAGGAGATCGTCCGCGCGGAGCGAGACCCCGACACGCTGCTCGAGCGCGCGACGAGCGGCCTCGCTCGCGTCTTCGGCGCGGACGGTGTGTCGATCATGCTCATCGACAACGGCGTGCTGTCGGTCCGGAGCTCGGTGGGTCTGTCCGACGAAGCGAAACGTGACCGCAAGCGCATCGGCGAGGGGATCTCGGGGTTCGTCGCGAAGAGCGGGCAGCCGCTGCTGTTGCGTGGCGCCATCACCGGGGACGACCGATTCAGCGGGAACGATCCGTCGATCGGCGACGCCCTCGTCGCGCCCCTCCGGAACGGCGACCACATCATCGGCGTCGTCAGCGTGAAGCACCGCGGATCGCGCGAGCCATACGACGCGGCGGACCTCGATGCGCTGAGCGCGATCGGCGTGGACATCGCCGCGACCCTCTCGTTCGTCGGCGCCGTCGCCCGCGCGGAAGAGGATCGCAAGCAGGCGATCGCGCTGTACGAGCTGTCCCGGCTCGGCACGCTCGGCGCGGAGCCGCAGCAGGAGCTCGAGACCGCGGTCGCGATGCTCGCGGACGTGATGCATCACGACGTCGTCGGGCTTTGGGTCCTCACCGCCGAGGGGAATGCCGAGCGCCGGGCGTTCCGGGGTTACGACCCAGCCGCGCCGACGGTGATCCCGGGCGCGTCGGAGGGCGGCCCGTTCGGCGAGGCGCTCGAGCAGCAGCATCCGGTCCGCGCGCACTGCGCGACCGACGACCCCGCGCCACCCGCGTGGGCCGCGGCGGGTGCGACCGAGTACGTGCTCGCGCCGGTCAGCAATCAAGGCAAGACGATCGGCGTGCTCGTCCTCGGACGCGGCGAGGCGTACACCGAGGCCGAAGCCGACTTCGCGGCCACCGCGGCCGAGTACCTGTTCGAGCTCGCGCGGTCCAACGACGCCGTTTCGGTGGAGGAACAAGCGACGGCCGGCGAGCGCAAGCGCATCGCCCAGGAGCTGCACGACGGCCTGGCCCAGGAGCTCACCGGCGTGGTGCTCAGCCTCGAAGGCGCGCAGCGCGCGTTCGAGCGGAACCCGCAGGTGCTCGGGCAGCAGCTCGCGAAGGCCACCCGCGACGCGCGCGCGACCCTCGCGGACGTGCGGCAATACATGGGCGCGCTGCGGCAGAGCGCGCCTGGCGGCCTCGGCCTTCCGACGACCGTCGCGCGGCTCATCGACGACCTGAAGCGCCAGATCGGCCTCGCCGTCGAGATGCAGGAGCAGGGGAGCGAGCACGAGCTCGATGCCGACCTCCAGCGCGCGGTCATCCGCATCGTTGGTGAGGCGTTGCGGAACGTCGCGCAGCACGCCGGGGCGCGGCACGCCACGGTGACGCTCAACTACAGCGACACTGATGTCGTGGTGACGGTCACGGACGACGGTGCCGGGTTCGACATGACCGCGACGACCGCGAGCGCGGAAGCGGACGGGCACTTCGGCCTCGTCGGGATGCGCGAGCGGGCCGAAGCGGTCGGTGGCCGGCTCCGGGTCACGAGCACACCGGGCAATGGCACGCTGATCGAGGCGACGATCCCGTACGAGGCCTCGCGCGCGACGGTCGGTGTGCTGCGCGCGGAGCTGCGTGCCGACGATGTGGCGGTGCAAGAGCGTCCCGGGATCCTCGCGCGGCTGTTCGGACGATGAGCGACACGCGGAAGATCCGCATTCTCATCGCCGATGACCACGCGGTAGTCCGAAGCGGCCTCCACTCGATCCTCGAGATGGAGGGTGACCTGACCGTCGTAGCCGAAGCGAGCGATGGGCATCAGGCGCTCGCGCTCGCGCAGGAGATGCTGCCCGACATCGTGCTCATGGACATCAAGATGGGCGACTGGGATGGCGTCACCGCGACGCGGCGCATCCGCAACTCGGTCCCCTCGACCCGCGTGATCGTGCTCACGAACCACGATCAGGACGAGCTCGTGTTCAGCTCGATCCGCGCGGGTGCGTCGGGCTACCTCTTGAAGGAGGTCACTGCGGCGCAGCTGGCCAACGCGATCCGCACGGTCGCCGACGGCTTCTCGCTGATCTACCCGTCGATCGCAGCGCGGGTCCTCGATGAATTCGGTCGCCTCCGCAGCACGCCGCTCGACGGCGCCGGCGGTGGCGAAGAGGACGAGGGCTATCACGACCTCACGGCGCGCGAGCGCGAGGTGCTGCAGCTCATCGCGCAGGGACGCTCCAACAAGGAGATCGGCGGCGAGCTGAAGATCAGCGAGCGCACCGTGAAGACCCATGTCTCGAACATCTTCGGGAAGCTCGAGCTGACCGACCGGACGCAAGTGGCGCTGTACGCCCACAAACGGGGCTTGGCCGACATCGAGTCCTAAATAGGTCTCAGTTCGGTCTCTTGTCCATCGCAGCGACATATGGCGCCCGAGCAAACATGCTTCTCGTACCAAGGTCCATCTGCAGGAGGATGTTCGGCTTTCCGCCTTTCGCGACAGTAACGATGCCGTAAAGGCGGGCTGACGAGCCCGTCGAATGGCTCCGTCCCCGCCCGGACGGTCGCGAAAGGGAGCACCCCCGAGTGGCAACGCGGATCTTGGTCGCGGACGATCACCTCGCCGTACGCGAGGGCGTCCGCGCGATGCTCGAGACCGAACCCGACTTCGAGATCGTCGGTGAGGCCGCGGATGGCGTGCAGGCGATGGCAAAGGCCCTCGAGCTGCGCCCCGACCTGATCGTCCTCGACAACTCGATGCCCAAGATGACCGGCCTCGAGGTCGCGCGCAGCCTCCACTCCGAGCTCCCCGACACGCGCATCGTGTTCCTCACCCTCGACCCGGGCATCCGCGACGCCGCGCTCAACAGCGGCGCGACGAGCGTCGTCCTCAAGGACGCGCCCCCACGTCAATTGCTCGATGCGATCCGCCGGGCGGCGGGTCGCATCACCGCACCGGTCGCGGCCGTCGCAGCTCCCGCACGGCCGCGGCCTGTGCCCATCACCGCGGCGCAGGAGCGAAAGAAGCAGCGGACCGCGCTGATCCTGCTTCCCGCGCTCACGCGACGGCGGGCCGTGATCGGCGCGCTGATCGCGGCGCTCCTGCTCTTCGTCACCGGCCTCGGCCTGTTCCTTCGGCCGGGCACCACGGTGGCGGCGATCGACACGCGCGGGCAACTCACGGTGTTCGACGGCAGCGTGCAGCTGCGTCACGCCGGCGGCAGCTACGCCGCTGCGCCGAACGGCGCCTTCATCGGCCAGGGCGACAGCGTCCGCACCGCGGCGGGCGGTCACGCGGCGCTCTCGTTCTTCGATCGGTCGATCGTGGTCTTCGAGCCGAACACGGAGGTCACGATCATCTCGCTCAACACGAGCGACCGCGAGAACGTGAGCGTCGTGATGCAGCAGACCGATGGCAAGACGTGGCACGTCATCGATCACGCGCTGCCGGCATCGGCGAGGTACGAGGTCATCACCCCGACCGCCGACGCCACGGTGCACGGCACCGCGTTCCAGGTCACGGTCACCGCGCAGGGCAGCGACATCGTGACGACCGACGGTGTCGTCACTGTCACCGGGTCGGGGCAGACGGTGTCAGTCCCCGCGGGACAGACGACGACTGTCGTCGTGCAGAAGGCGCCGTCCGCGCCTAAGGCCACCGACATCGCGAAGCTCACCTTCAACTTCGATCAGTCCACGAGCGCCGTGATCGTCGACGCGTCCGGTCGTTCGGCCGGCGCGCGCAACGGCGACGCGATGCGCTTCATCCCCGGCTCATCCGTAGAGCAGCGCGACGGACGGGTCATCGTCACGATCCCGGGCACCGATCCAGGTCGCTTCGTCACAGTGATCTCGCCGACCAGCGGATCGAGCACCAGCAGCGAGAAGGCCGAGCTGACCCTGCCGACGGGCGTGGTCGTGAGCTCGGTCAATGACACGCGGCCGGTGCAAGCGGGCGTCGCGAAGGGTGGCGTCGTGCTGGCGGGCACGAGTGTCACCGTGATCAGCGATGCGCAGGCCCAAGCGGCAACAGCTCCCGTTGCCGTGTTCCTGCCATCGGCGCCCGCGAGCAACAGCGGCACCCTAGCGGGGCCGGCCGGCTCCCCGGGGCCCGAAGGTCCTCCGGGTCCGCCGGGTCCGCCCGGTCCGAGCGGCGCTCCTGGCACGGGCTTGCCGGGGGCGAGCGGCACGCCTGGCTCGACAGGGCCGGCGGGTCAGCAAGGTGTGCCGGGCGCATCGGGCGCTCCGGGCACGAACGGTCTTCCCGGCGCGACCGGTGCAGCAGGTACGAGCGGCGCAGCCGGGCCGACCGGTCCCGGTGGTGCCGCGGGCGCCAACGGGGCGACCGGCGATACCGGTCCTTCGGGCGCTGGTGCGACCGGACCTACGGGTGCAACCGGAGCGACCGGTGACACCGGTGCAACTGGATCTACTGGCGCTACGGGCGCGACCGGAGCGACCGGTGACACCGGCGCAACTGGATCGACCGGATCGACCGGAGCAACTGGATCGACCGGTGCGACTGGCGCTACGGGCGCGACCGGTGCCACCGGTCCAACGGGCGCGACCGGACCAACAGGT
>DATCPY010000138.1:0-7094 GCA_036569845.1 Candidatus Limnocylindria bacterium
AGGATGCCGGCGAGGTACTTCGGCTCGAGGGCGTACGCGCGGGCGATGAACGTGTAGCCCGCGGCGACGGCCATGGCGATCGGGTTGATCCCGTCCTGGATCGCGGACTCGGGCATCGACTTCGTCTTCTTCCCGCGCGAGAGGGTCGGTGAGGCCTGGCCCTTGGTGAGGCCGTAGACGTTGTTGTTGTGGACGATGTACGTGAAGTCGAGGTTCCGGCGACCGGAGTTCACGAAGTAGCCGGCGCCGATGCCATAGCCGTCGCCATCGCCGCCCATCGCGAGCACGGTGATCGCGCTGTTCACGAGGCGGCCGCCCGTGGCGACCGGGAGCACGCGCCCATGCAGGGTGTGGAAGCCGTAGGCCTTCACGTAGTGCGGCGTCTTTCCCGAGCAGCCGATGCCCGAGAAGCACGCGACCTTGTCAGGGTCGAGGTTGAGCTGCGCGAGGGCCATCTGGACGCCGGTGAGAATTCCAAAGTCACCGCAGTTGTGGAGCGTTGCCCCGACCGTGAGATACGAGTTCGACTCCGCGACCTCGAGGTTGTGCACGATCGCGTCGTACTCGATCTCGTCGTTCGTCAAGATAGAGCGGAAGGCATATTCGGGCGCTGCAGCCGAACGGCCCGCGGCGACGAGCGCGGGGCGCGGATAAGCGACGTAGTCGCCGACGGTCACCTCGCCAGCGGGGACCCACTCCGCCCGCTCTGCCGCACCGACCTCGAGAGCAGCGGCTCGGCGGACGATGAACATCGGATGATCTCGTGTGATCGTCAGGTCGCCGTGGCCGCTGAGCGTAATGCGGCGCATGGTGTCGTTGTGACGGTGCGACGTCGCTCCGAGCACCGCATGGGGCGCACCGTCGTGGCCCAGGACCCGATCGCCCACAGCGACGTCCGCGATGCGACGGCTCGATCCATCGGCCATCGCGATGCGGCTGTCAGGAGCGATACATCCAGGGCACCAGTCGTTGTGCAGGTCGGACTTGTAGTCCTTGATTGTGAACTTCACCGGCGCGACGGTCTTGGAGTCAACGGACATGCGTCACCACCGGCTCGGCGGTCCCGCCCGCGAGCACCTTCGATAGCTCGCGCACGAGCTCGTCCTCGCTGAACGGCCGCCCGTCGAACTTCAGGATCCGCTGCTCGATCTTCACGCCGGTCTGCTCGCGGATGACCGAGCCGAGCTGCCCGGAGTAGTTCTCCTCGACGAGCACGAGCTTCTTGGCCTTGGCGAGGACCGCGGTCACGTCGTCGACCGGGAACGGCTTCATGAGGCGGACCTGGAGGAAGTTGACCTTCTGGCCCTGCTCCGCGAGCACGGCCATGGCGTCCTCGATCGTCCCCTTCGTCGAGCCCCAGCCCACGACCGTGAGGTCCGCATCCGCCGGGCCCCAGAGCTTGCACCGCTGCTCGGCCGGGATGGCCTTGAGCAGGAGCGCGAGCTTACCCATGCGCTTTTCCATCATCGCCATACGCATCTCGACGCCTTCGGTGATGTGGCCGTCGGGGTCGTGCTCGTCGGTCGTGGACCAGAACCGGCCGCCGGCGATGCCCGGACGCGAGCGCGGCGAGATGCCGTCCTCGGCGAGGGCGTAGCGGAGGTACTCCTTCACGTCGCCGTGGCCGTTGCCGTTCCCGTCGTGACCGTTCGCGTGCATCCGCACGAGACCTTCGCCGTTCGTCGCGACGGGCGTCCACTCGCTGCCGGTGAACGTCTTGCCACGGTCGATGTCCGGGTACTGGAGCTCGAGCTCATCGAGGGTGACGTACGCGGCGGCGAGCTTCTTGTCCGAGAGCACGATGACCGGCATCTGGTAGCGCTCGGCCCAGTTGAACGCCGAGAACGTGTCCTGGAACGCGTCGTTCAGATCGCCGGGCGCGATGACGACGTGAGGGAAGTCGCCCTGCGCCGGGTGCAGCACGAACTGCAGGTCGCCCTGCTCCTGCCGCGTCGGCAGACCGGTCGACGGGCCGCCGCGCTGGTACATGACCAGGACCGGGCCCGGCGCCTCCGTGATCGACGCGAAGCCGATGCCCTCGACCATGAGCGCGAAGCCGGGGCCCGACGTCGCGGTCGCGCTGCGCACACCCATATGCGCGGCGCCGACGGCCATGTTGATGGAGCTGATCTCGTCCTCGCACTGCACGACCAGGAGGTTGAACTCACGCTGGTTCTTTTCCAGATAGACCGACTCGTCCGTGGCAGGGGAGATGGGGTAGTAGGTCTGGAAGTGGCAGCCGGCCTTGAGCTTCGCGATCGCGTGGACCTCGTAACCCTTCGCCAGCAGTCGGGCTTCGGGCTTCTTGTGCGGCTGCAGCGTGTATGGGAAGCCGGCGACGTCCTTCTTGACGTACTCCATCGCGAGCTGCGCGGCGCGGACGTTCAGGTTGCCGACCTCGCTCTTCTTGCCCTTGAACTGACCCATGATCACGTCCGCGACGAGGTCGAACGGATAGTTGCAGAGCGCGAGCGACGCCCCGAGGCCCACGGTGTTCTTCATGACCTCATACCGCCGGGCCTGGTCGCCCTTGCCGATCTCGTCGAGCGCTGCCTTGATGATGTCCATGAACGGCACCGGGAAGAACTGCAGGTCCGCGCGGCCGCTCGTCTTCGGGTCGAAATCGATCGTGCTGTCATAGATGACGCCGGCGCCCTGCGAGAGGTCGTCCAGATGGCCGTAATGGGTCGGCCAGCGGCGATGATCGCCATCGCCGGCGAGCGTTTCGTGGTCTAGCGCCACCAGGATGTCGGCCTTGTCGCGGTAGGAATGGATCGGGTCCTCGTCCACGCGCACCCGGTAGAAGCTGTGCTTCCCCATGATGTTCGAGTGGTACTCGATATTGGCGAAGACCCTCAGTCCAGCGCGGCTGCAGGCCTTCGCGAAGACTTCGGCGGAGGCGTTGATGCCGCTTCCCTGCGGCCCACCGATCATCCAGGAAAGCCGGTTCTTCTGCATTCGGAAGTCCTATTCTAACTTGCGCATGTCGACACGTCGCGAACGCGACACGATGGGTGACGTCACCGTCCCAGAAGACGCCCTTTATGGAGCGCAGACGGCCCGAGCAGTCGAGAACTTCCCGATCTCAGGCCTCCGGCCGTTCCCCGCGTTCATCCGCGCGACCGTCCTGGTAAAGAAGGCCGCCGCGATGGCCAACGCCGAGTCCGGCCGGCTGCCAGAGGAGCTCTGCCGCGCGATCGTCGCGGCATGTGACGAGATCCTCGCTGGGAAGCACCTCGACCAGTTCGTGGTCGACGTCTTCCAGGCCGGCGCGGGCACCTCGCACAACATGAACGCCAACGAGGTCATCGCGAACCGCGCGAACGAGATCCTCGGAGCGGGCAAGCGCGGCGAGTACGCGAAGGTCAACCCGAACGACCACGTGAACATGGCCCAGTCGACCAACGACGTCACCCCAACGGCCATCCGGCTCGCGCTCCTCGATCTCACGAAGACCGTGAGTGACGAGCTCGAGGCTCTGGGCCGGTCGTTCGCGGCGAAGGCGACGCGGTACGCGACCACGGTGAAGCCCGGCCGCACCCATCTGCAGGACGCCGTGCCGATCACCTTCGGCCAGGAATTCGGCGGCTGGGCCGCGCGGATGACGAGCGCGGCCGCGCGCCTCGTGGCCGCGCGTGGTGAGCTGTGCGAGCTCGGCATCGGCGGGACCGCCGCTGGCACGGGACTCAATGCGGATCCCGAGTACCGCGCCCGCGTGTGCCGGCTGCTCGCCGAATGGACAGGCGACCCGATCGTCCCGGCGGCAGACCTGTTCGCCGCGATGCAGTCCACGGCGGCGTTCGTGCGCACGTCGAGCGGCATGCGAACGGCGGCCATCGAGCTGTCGAGCATCGCGAACGACATCCGCCTGATGGTGTCGGGGCCGCGGACCGGCTTCGGCGAGCTGATCCTGCCCGCGGTGCAGCCGGGTTCGTCGATCATGCCAGGCAAGGTGAACCCCTCGATCGCCGAGATGGTCGACCAGGTCTGCTATCAGGTCATCGGGAACGACACGGCGGTCATGCTCGGCGCGCAGGCGGGCCAGCTCGAGCTCAACGTGATGATGCCAGGCATGAACTTCGCCCTCTGCTTCTCCGCCACGATCCTCGCGAACGCGACGCGCGTGTTCCGCACGAAGGCGATCGACGGGCTGCAGGTCGACGAAGCCCGCGCGAAGGAGCACGTCGACTCGAGCCCGTCGCTCATCGTCACGGCGCTCGCCCCCCACATCGGCTATGCGAAGGCTGCGGCGCTCGTGAAGCGCGCGCTCGCGGAGCGCCGCCCGCTCATCGACGTCGCGCTCGAGGAGAAGGTCATGCCCGAGGCCGACCTGGTGCGGGTCCTCGATCCGCTCCCGATGACGAAGGGCGGCGTGCAAAGCTGAGACAGGCCGCCGCATTCGTGGGCGAGGCGATCCTTGCGGTCTCCGGTCTGACCTTCGCCGCGCAGGGGCTGGGGCTCACGCACGGCGTGCGGAGCGTCATGAACGACCGGCCGGAGTGGGTCGCGATCGGCAGCGGCATGTTCGTCCTCGCCCTGGTGCTCTTTTGGGCGACGACGCGCCGGCGCGCGATGTCATGACGAAGCGCGCGGTAGCGGCATTCGCTCATCCCGACGACGAGACCTTCTCCGTCGGCGGCACGCTCGCGCGGGCGATCTCGCTCGGGTGGCGGGTGACCGCGATCTGCGCGACGCGCGGCGAGGTCGGGGAGATCGCGGCGGGCACGGAGGCGACGCCGCAGACCCTCGGCGCGGTCCGCGAGCAGGAGCTGCGCGCGGCCTGCGCGGCCCTGGGCGTGGCAGATGTCCGGTTCCTCGGCTACCGCGATTCCGGGATGGACGGCACGCCGGAGAACAAGGACGGGCGCGCGTACATCAATGCGCCGGACGCGGAGGTCGTCGACAAGCTCGCCGTGCTGTTCCGCGAGGACCCGCCGGCGGTGGTCTTCACGTTCGACGAGAGCGGGATCTACGGGCACCCCGACCACAAGGCGATCCACCGCCACGCGACGGCCGCGTTCGATCGCGCCGCGGCGCCCGACGCGCGGCTCCTGTACACGGCTCTGCCGAAGAGCGTCGCGAAGATGATCGGGGAGCAGCTGCGCGCCGCTGGCGTGCAGGGTGGCCCGCCCGGCGACTTCGGCGTCCCGGACGAAGAGGTCGATATCCGCGCGGACGTGACTGCGTTCGTGGACGCCAAGCGAACGGCGGTCGCGGCGCACGCGACCCAGATCGCCGAGTGGCAGGCCCACCTGTCGGAGGAGCAGCGGACGAAGATGCTGTCGACGGAATACTTCCACGTGGCCCGCGGCTCGAAGCCGCGGAACGACGACCCGCTGGCCTAGCCGCCCCTTCGGTCGTACAGCGTGCCGAGCGTCGCGATCTCGCCGAGGTGCCCGAAGGTCCCCTGGATCACGCTCTTGTAGCGGTGCGCGGTCGCGTCATCGGCTGCGCGCAGGCGGGGGATGAGGTCCTCGCACACGGCACCGAGGTACGCGCGGAGTTGATCGCCGCGCAGCTTCGGGATCGCCTCGACCTCGGCGAACGTGTAGCCGCTGACGACGCCGAGGCCGTCGGTGCCGACGCCGCGCGGGTCGTAGCCGGTTCGTTCGGCCCACCCGTCCTTGATCCAGTGCTGCGTCTCGGGCGCGCCGTTCTCCAGCCACGAGGATGCGAGGTCAAGCCATCGCGAGATGTGCCACACGGTATCGGCGATGGAATTCATCTCGCGCGCCGGACGCCAGTGCAGCGCGGCCTCGGGCGTCCGCCCAAGCTGGCGCTCGAGCGCCGTGCGCAGATCGCCTACCCATTCGGCGAGGACCTCACCGCGGGAGCTCATGCGGTGGCTTCCGCTAGCGCCGGCTCGACGGACCGTCGGCGCCCGATCCGTCCGACGATGCGGCGAGTGAGGCCGTCCATCGCGGCGTAGCCGGCGCCGATGCCGGTCGGCGGATTGCCTGCGGGAAGGAGCAGGCCGGGAAGCACGGGCGACCACCGCCAGACCCCCCAGCTGGTCCCGTACAGCTCGAGTCCGAGCGTGAGGACGAAGCTCACCGCATAGAGCAGCGGGTAGCGGCCGCGGAGGATGAACCGGATGAACACGGCCCAGGTCACGAAGCCGAGGAGATCGGGTAGCGGCGGCCGTACGAGGCCCCACAGCATGTACACCGTGGCACCAGCGGTCACCGCGATCACGATCTGGCGGGTATGCCGCTGCAGGATCGGCAACGACGCGGTGCGTAGCGCCGCGAGGTAGAAGAGTCCATGTCCGGCGGGTACGAACAGCGGGAGATTCCCCAGGCGGTAGCGGTATGCGCCCCAGACGATCGAGCCGACGATCTCGAGCACGGTCGCGACGCACACGAGCGTGATGACCTGCACCCGGACCGCGGACGATTGCAGCATGAGCGCGGCCACGAGGAACGCCCAGGCCGAGACCGACACGAGAAGCTGCTGCCCAGCGCTGTCGAGCGGGAGGGCGACGAGCCAGTAGGCGGTGAACGCAACGACGAACGCGATCGAGCCGCGGGTGGTCACTCGACGCGGATCGTCTTGATCTTGTCGCCGATCTTGACCGCATCGGCAACGTCCTGGCCGGACGTGACGAGCCCGAAGTTCGTGTACATGCTGTTGAGGAATAGACAGTCACCGATACAAATGAAGAACTGGAAATCGTTCGAAACAGTGATGTCGCCCCCGCGCGCGATCCCCACCGCGCCCTTCACGAACGGAAGATCGCTGAGCTCGGTGCATTGCGTGCTGCCGCCGGTGCCGTTGCCCAGCGGGTCGCCGCCCTGGACGACGAAGTTCGCCACGACCCGATGGAAGATCAACCCGTCGTACCGTCCGGTATTGGCCCGGATCGCGAAATTCGACACGGTCTTCGGCGCCTTGTCCGGCCGCAGCTGGATGACGATCGTGCCGCCCTTGTCGAGCGTGATCGTCGCCTTCGCCGACGGCTGGTTCGGCGCGCCCTGGCAGAGGACCGCCGGCGCGGCGGTCGCGGTCCGCGCGACGGGCGCCGCGGTGCGGATGGGCGTCGCCGTCGGCGCCGCGGCGGTGCTGCCGCAGGCGGCCGCGATGACGACGAGTGT
>DATCPY010000139.1:0-2056 GCA_036569845.1 Candidatus Limnocylindria bacterium
CCTGAATGCGCTCGTCAACACCGCCGCAGGCGCGACCTGGGTGTCCGTGCATCACGGCGGTGGGGTCGGGATCGGGAACTCGATCCACGCCGGCATGGTGGCGGTCGCCGACGGTACGACGCTCGGCCGCACGAAGCTCGAGCGCGTGCTCACGACGGACCCGGGCACCGGCGTGATGCGTCACGCCGACGCGGGCTACCCGGACGCGATCGCGTTCGCGAAGGACAAGGGAGTCGACCTCCCGAGCGTCTAGACCGCCATCAGACGACCCGCTGGCCGCCTTGGTAGACCGCCCATACCCGCCAGAGCGCGCGCGCGTCGGACAGCGGGTCGCCGTGCACGAGGACCAGGTCCGCGGGCATCCCCTTCTCGATCCGGCCGGCATGCTCGTGCCCAAGGAGCTCACCGCCCGCGCGCGTAGCGGCGACCAGCGCTTCGCGCGGCGTGAGCCCCGCGCTCACCAGGAGCTCGACCTCCCACGCGAGATGACCGGCCCGCACCGAGCCGCCGCCGAAATCCGATCCCGTTGCGATGCGCACTCCCGCGCGTTTCGCGGCGGCGACCGAGGCATACGCGCCCTCCTTGCGCTTCGCGATGCGCTCGGCGCTCTCAGGCGTGGTGAAGCGATCGATGGCCGTCGTTCGCGCGAAGGTCTCCCACGACGCGAACACCGACAGTGTCGAGGTGAGCGTCACGTTGTTCTGCTTCATCGTCCGGGCGATGTCGTCGTCGAGCTCCATGCCGTGCTCGATGGAGTCGACGCCGGCCTCAGCCGCGACGCGCGCGCCATCGAGGTAGCCCGAGTGGCACGCGACACGCGCACCGCGCGCATGCACCGCGTCGGTCATCGCCTTCATCGCGTGAACCCCGAAGGGTGATTCCTTCACGCCGCCGGGCGCGTCCATATAGATCTTGACGAAGTCGGTGCCGAGGTCGAGCTGGTGCAGCGCCGCGGCCGTCAGACCGTCGTCGTCGGTCGTGACCCACATGTCCGGGTAGCCGGTCTTGCCGATCCAGGTGCCGGCGACGCGCAGATACGGGTTCCCCCGTTTGCCCGACAGCTCCTCGCGGACGTCCAGTGAGATCGGCCGGCCATTCGCGCTCGGCGCGCCGACGTCGCGGGCCCACAGCACACCGGCTTGCACGAGGCGGTGCGCGTTGGTGCGCGCGACCTCGCGAAGCACCGCCGGCGGATCGCCGCCCCGGTCGATCCAGTGACTGCCGCCCTGCAGCGTGAGGTGACTGTGGCAGTCGACCATGCCCGGGACGATCACGGCGCCGCCGGCGTCGATGACCGTCGCGCCGTTGGGGTCGATCTCGTCGTTCGCGCCGATCGCTTCGATCATGCCGCCTGCGATCGCCACGCTGACGCCAAGGCGCAACGAGTCCGAGGATCCGTCCGCGAGCGCGGCATCGCGCAGGACGGTGCGGGTCACCTCGCCGGACCCGGCGGTTGGCCCTCGCCCTGGTACTTCCCCTTGTAGCCCTCCGCCGTCGCGCTGGTCAGCCGCAGGAACACGAGCTGCAGGACGGCCGCGCCCCGCTGCAGCCGGTAGCCGCGTGGATTCAACACCGACAGGAGTCCCTCTCCACGGCCCGAGTAGCCCGCGTCCCATACGGCGCTCTGCAGCGCGACGCCGGATCGAAGGAGCGTCGAGCGCGGGCGCGCGAGCGCCATGAGGTCCGCCGGCAGATTCACCTTCTCGGCGTACCCGATGACGTAGCTGCCCTGATGGAGGTCCCACCACCCGTCGGCATCAGGCTGAACGTCCTCGCGCGCGGCCGGCTCGCGCAGGTTCGGCGCGGCGCCGAGGAGGCCGGGCGACGTGAGCCGCTGGATGCGATCGACCCGCAGATCAATGCCGTTCGGCTGCAGCTGGGTCTGCGGATCGATGCCCTCGACGAGCGGCGGCTCCGCGGAGATCGCGGCCCGGAGATCCTCACGCGACAGCACGCTCACTGAGCCGGATGCTAGGCGGGCGGCCGGTCGGATGCCACACTTCGCTGGTGCTCGCCACTCGCACGTTCCTCTTCTCCGACCTCCGCGACTACACGC
>DATCPY010000140.1:0-36578 GCA_036569845.1 Candidatus Limnocylindria bacterium
CGCCCGCAACGGCGAGACCCGCGGATCGTCGACGTCTTCCGCACCGCGGAGGTACTGCGCCCAGTACCAACGCATGTCGTCGGCGGTCATCACGACGCCGTCGAACTCCTGATGCGTCGGCGCCTCGCAGCGCGCGTCGTAACAGCCTTGGACGAGCAGCTGGAACGCGACGGCCGGGCCCCCGCGGTCACGGGCGAGCGCCGCGATCCCCGTCGCGAGGTTCGCGCCCGCGCTGAAGCCACCGACCGCGATACGTCCGGGGGCGACGGCGAGCTCCGCGGCCGAGACCGCGACCCACCGGAGTGCGGCGAACGCATCTTCGAGGGCGCCCGGGTACTTCGTCTCGGGCGAGAGCCGGTAGTCGACCGCGATGACAACGCACGGCACCAGGTTCGTCATCGTCCGCGCGAAGCGATCGGTCGTCTCGAGCCCGCCGAGCACGAAGCCACCGCCATGCAGGTAGATGAGCGCGGGATGCGGGCCAAGCGCGGCCGGCTGATAGATGCGAAGCGCCAGCCAGCCGCCCGGACCCTGAATGGAGCGCTGCGTCACGGCGAATACCGCATCGGGTGCGGCATTGATCGGCGCCGGGTATGCGCGCGCCTCGGCACCGGTCATCGATGACCAGGCCCGATGCGGCGGGGCCGCCTCGATGAATGCGCGAGCTTGCGGATCGAGCTTCGGGCTTCGGATCCCGGTGGCGGCGGTCATGCGCGGCAGTCTAGGCAGCCGTGGTAAGATAGTTGCAGAAACAACTATCACCGCGCAAGGAGACCATCGTGCCCGCAGTCACCGTCACAGACCCCCTCACTCTCCCGGCCGTTCAGGCCGCCCCCGGTGCGCGGTTCCGCCGCGCCGTTCGAGTCGTGAATGCGATCCAGACCTACGAAGGTGAGGGCTTCCCCGTCCGCCGGCCGTTCCCGGGAATCGAGCGGAGTGTCGCGGACCCGTTCATCTTGCTCGACCAGATGGGCGAGGTGCAGTACGGCGTCGGCGAGGCCAAGGGCGCGCCGGACCATCCGCATCGCGGGTTCGAGACGGTCACCTACATGATCGACGGCGACTTCATGCACCGCGACTCGACCGGCGGCGGCGGAGTCATCGCGAACGGCGACACCCAGTGGATGACCGCCGGCGCCGGCATCGTGCATTCGGAGATGCCACCGGAGCGGCTCGTGCGCACGGGCGGCCTCTTCCATGGTGTGCAGCTCTGGGTCAATCTGCCCGCGGCGCAGAAGTGGTCACCGCCGCGCTACCAGGACATCGCCGCGAAGTCCGTCACGCTCGTCCGTTCGCATGACGGCGGCGCGCTTGTGCGCGTGATCGCCGGCGACCTCGCGGGCCATGCGGGCCCCGGCGTGACCCAGACCCCGATCACCTACGCGCATGTCACCCTGATGCCCGGGTCGCGGCTCGAGATCCCGTGGCGCGCCGACTTCAACGCGCTCGTGTACGCCCTCGGCGGCTTCGGCTCCGTCGGTGCCGAGAGCGTCCCGCTCGAGTCGGGTCAGCTCGCAGTACTCGGATCCGGCGACGCGATCCGCATCGACGGCGCCGCCCAGCAGGACAGCCGGAGCGCTGCGTTCGACGTGCTGCTGCTCGGTGGCCGGCCGATCGGCGAGCCCGTCGTGCAGTACGGCCCGTTCGTCATGAACACGCGCGAGGAGATCATGCAGGCCATCACCGACTACCAGGCCGGACGGATGGGCTCGATCCCTGCGACGCACTTCGGGGCCGGCCCCAAGGAGTAGCGTCCGACCGATGCAATGGAAGAAGACCCCGCCCGAGCTGGCCGCGAAGTTCGACAAGGCAGCGTCAAAGGATCCCAAGGTCGTGCGCAAGCCGATGTTCGGCTACCCCGCGCTCTTTCTGAACGGGAACATGTTCGCCGGGACGTTCCAGGACCGGATCGTGGTCCGCCTGGCCGAGGACGCGCGCCTGCGCGCGATGAAGGCCGGCGCGGCCCAGTTCGCGCCAATGCCCGGCCGGACGATGAAGGAGTACGTCGTGGTGCCGCCGTCCGATGTGGCGAGGCCCGCGGCGCTCGCAAAGTGGATCGAGCAGGCGCACAGATACGCGACGACGTTGCCGGTGAAGACGAAAGCTGAGAAGAAGACCCCGTCCGGGGGTGGAAGGGGCGCAGCCCCTGCGAGAAAAGAGCGGGCTTAGCCCGCTGTAGCCTTTAGGTCGCCCTTCGGCTCGAACTTCGCGCTTGCGGTGTATGAGGTGCGATTCGGGACCTCGTCCACCTTGGTGATGCGGTAGAAGACGGGCGATCCCGATTGACGGGTAAGGCGGATGAGTGAGCCGAGCTTTACCGGGCCGGCGTTCACGATCTTGTTCGAGAGTGGACCACCGCTCAGTCGGATGACTGTTTCGATCGGCATCAAGATGGAATGCTAAGGGCCGGGCTCTTGGAAGAGCCCGGCCCCGTCGCAATTGCTACCGCGTTTAGTACCGGCTAGCCGGTCGACGCGTCTCGAAGCAGCTGCTGCAGTAGACGGGCTTGTCACCGCGCGGCTGGAATGGCACGCGCGCTTCCTTGCCGCACGACGAGCATGTTGCGGTGAAGAACTCGCGCTCTCCGCCGTAGCCGCCGCCGCCGCCGCCACGCGAACCGCCGCCGTAGCTTGCGCCACCGCCGCCGGTCGCCTTACGCGCCGCGCGGCAGTCGCTGCAACGTCCGGGCTGGTTCATGAGGCCGCGCTGCTGGTAGAACTCCTGCTCCCCTGCGGTGAACACGAATGGGTTCCCACAGTCCTTGCAGGTGAGAGTGATGTCGCTGAAGCTCATTTGGCTTCTCCTTGTTTTCTGGTCCGGACCCGAAACGCACCACCTCGGGCCGAAAGGAGAAGTCCCTCGAAACCTGTTGGATCGATCGTCGTGCCGTGACCTGTTGTGTGAATAGTCTAGCACCCAGCCGTCAGGCCTGGTTGTTGCATTCGTCCTGGCCCGCATGGCTGCTTCCCGTCCGGTGCGCCGCGGACCGTTCCGGCTGCTGGGCCTGGCTTTGTTCGCGAACGGCCTCCTCGGGCTCGCCCTGGTGGGCGTGGCCCTCAGTGCCCTCGGGCCGCTGCTGACGCGGGCCTCGGTGGCCGCAGATTCGGCCGGCGACTCGCTGGCCGCGGCGGCTTCGGCCCTCGACCAGACGGCGACGTCGTTCGACGGCTTCAGCCAGAGCCTCGATGACGCGAAAACGTCATCGGCGCACGCGTCCCAGCTGCTGAAGGACGCATCCGCGACGAGCGCGCAGCTCGCCGACGCGATGTCCATCAACTTCCTCGGTGCCCAGCCGTTCCTGCCGATCTCGCAGAGCTTCCGCCGCAACACCGACGAGCTACGCGGCGTGTCGGAGGACGTGTCGACATTGAGCGAGGCCATCGGGCACAACTCGAGCGATGTGCTCGCGGTGCGGGACTCGGTGCGGGTGCTGCGCGATCGCGTCCAGAAGCTTGCGAGCGACGCGGCCGCGTCACCAGACGGGCGCCGCGTCGGTCCGGAGCTCAGCGTGCTCGCCTACGGCCTCACGCTCTGGCTCGGGATCCTCGCGATCCTCTCGCTGCTCGGCGGCCTCATCCTCCTTCGCGTCTAGCCCTGCACCCGCCGCGACACCCGAGCGCCTGCCTGGGCGTACTACCCTCACGGAGCCGTGCTGTGTGCTTCCTGCGGCTATGGCAATCCGGCTGGCATGCGCTTCTGCGGCCGATGCGGTGACGAGCTCATTCCGGGCTGTCCCCGCTGCGGCGCCGACATGCCGGCCAACTTCGTGTTCTGCGGGCGCTGCGGTGCGCGCCTCGGCGGGCAGGCGGCGGAACAGCCGGGCGAGACCCGTCAGGTCACGGTCTTGTTCGCCGACATCTCCGGCTTCACCGCGCTCGCCGAGCGACTCGGTCCCGAGGAGCTGCACGAGAGCATGCGCACGGTCTGGGACCTCATCGCCGCGGACATCCGCGCGAACGGCGGGTTGATCGAGAAGTACATCGGCGACGCGGTCGTCGCAGCGTTCGGCGCGGTCGGCGAGGACCGGAACGATCACCCGGAGCAGGCTCAACGGGCGGCGCTCGCGGTCCTCGCGGCGCTCGAGCGCGCGAACGAACGCATCGTCGAGCGCACCGAGCGGCGGCTCGCCCTTCGCGTCGGCGTGAACACGGGGATCGCAGTCACCGGCGCGATCGGCGACCGCGACAGCGAGTTCGGCGTCCTCGGCGACGCCGTGAACGTTGCGGCGCGGCTCGAACAGGCCGCCGAGCCCGGCGAGATCCTTGTCGGCGACGCGACGTACCGGCGCACCCCCGGGCTATTCAGCTACGAGCCACACCCGCCGATCATCGCGCGCGGCAAGACCGCGCCCGTCGTGGCGTGGCGGCTCGTGGGCGCGGCGGCCGAGAACGTCGTGCCGGAGCGGCGGACGGCGCTCGTGGGCCGTGACGAGGAGATGGCCGGGCTGCTCGGGGCGCTCGATGACGCCCTCGCCGGCCGCGGACGCCTGGTCTCGATCGTCGGCGAGTCGGGTCTCGGGAAATCTCGCCTCATCGACGAGCTCATGGCCGACCCGCGCGTGCGGGGCGCGCGCGTGGGGCGAGTGCGCTGCACGCCGTACGACCAGCACCGCGCGTACGGCGCGATCGGCGATCTCCTGCGCCGGGTCGTCGGCATCCCGCGCACCGCATCCGCGGACCACGCGCTCCATCTGATCACCGAGACGCAGCCCGACATCGAGCCCGACACGAGGGCCTTGATCCTCGCCGCCCTCGGCTACGGGGTCGAGATGCCCGCGATGTCCGGCGAGACCAAGCGCCGGCTCCTCGGACGCGGGTTCGCTGCGGTGCTCGAGCGCGTGGCCGCGTCGCAGGGCGTCGTCGTCGCGATCGATGACCTCCAGTGGATCGATCCGCAGTCGCTCGCGACCCTCGTCCTCTTCGCCGCCGGCCTCGGCTCGTCGCGCGCGCTCGCGGTCGTGGCGTACCGCCCCGAGTTCACCGCGCCATGGGCAACGACCCGCGAGCACCTGCAGCTGCGGCTGCGCGCGCTCGACGCGACGGCGACCGAGACGCTGGTCCGCACGCTCGTGCCGAACGGCGGCGTCGACCGCGAGATCGCCGAGCGCGCCCAGGGCAACCCGGCGTACGCGGAGGAAGCGGTGCGCCTGCTCACCGCGGGTGGCGTCATCGTCGAACGCGAAGGGACGAGTCCACTCGTCGATCTGTCCGAACGGCCCGCGCTTCCCGACTCCCTGCAGCAGCTCCTGCTCCGGCGGGTCGATGCGATCGCGCCGGCGGATCGACGGGTCCTTCACGCCGCGTCCGTGGTCGGCCGGACGTTCGACGTCGCGGTGCTCCGTTCCATCTACGGCGCGGAGGTCGATGTCGATGGTGCGGTCGAACGGCTGATCGCCGCCGGGATCGTCGAACCGGATGGTGGCCTCCACGGCTTCACCCAGACGGGCCTGCGCGAGGTCGTGTACGGCGCGATGCTCGCGCGACACCGCGAGGAGCTGCACGGGCGCGTTGGTCTCGCGATCGAATCGGGACGCCCCGAGGTCGCGGTGCAGCAGCCGGCCCTGCTGGCGATGCACTTCGCGGCATCGACGCACACGATGCGCGCGATCGACTACGCGTTCCGCGCGGCCGAGCGCGCCTCGTCATTGCACGACCTCGACGGCGCGCTGCACCACTACCGCCTCGCGGCCTCGCTCGCCCTCCGCCTTCCCGACGGCACCATCGAGCGGGCGCGGGCGCTGCTGGCCGCCTCGGACGCGGCCGCGGGCCTCGGCGCGCGCGATGACGCCCTGCTCGCCGCGGAAGAAGCGCTCGCCACGGGTCTTCCCGAGAGCGACCTCCGCGCCGCGCTCCGGCGCCGCGCCGGCCGGATCGCCGCGCGGGCGGGCATGATCGAGCGGGCCGCCGAGCATCTGGCCGACGCCGAGCGCCTCACGCCGTCGTTCGGCAGCGAGCGCGCCGAGCTCACCCTCGCGAAGGCCGCACTGGCGCGCGCGGACGACCGGCCGTCGGAGGCGCTCACCATCGCTCGGATCGCGGTGCGCGAGGCGCAGAGCGCCGGCGATGGCGTCCGCGAGCTCGAGGCCGAGGCCGCCGTCGTCGCGTGCGCCACCGATTGCGGGCTGCCCGAGGAAGCCCGGCGCTCGCTGGTCCGTTGTTCGGAGCTCGCGACGCGGCTGGGCGATCTGTCGGCGCTCTCCCGCACGCTCGCCGCGCAGGCCGTCGCGGCGCTCGACCGAGGCGACGCCCAGGAGGCCGAGCCGCTCGCGCTCGAGCTTCTTGCGACGTCGGCCCGCGTCGGCGATATCGGCGGACAGGCCCGCGCGCTGCGAGCGCTCGCGAAGGCCCAGGAGCTGATGGGCCGCGAAGACGAGTCGCATCGCGCGCTGCAGCGCGCCCTCGCGCTCGCCGATCCGAACGTCCCCGACGCGCCGGCCGAGGCAGACGCCGCCCGAACGCTGCTCGCGCTCGGCCGGCTCGCGCTCCGCCAGCCGGATCTCGCGCTCGCCGCGACGACGCTCGAGGAGGCGCGGGTCGTGGCTCCGCGCTCGGGCGACGAAGTCCACCTCGCTGCCCTCATCTCCGCGGAGCTTGCGCGCGTGGCTGTGGCGCGCGGTGCGCTCGACGAGGCGCGTCAGCACGCGAGCGCCGCGAGCACGGCGCAACGAGCGCACCGGTGTCGGCGCTGCGCCGCCGAGATCGGACCGGCGCTCGTCGAAGCCGCGCTCGCCGGGCACGACCTCGCCGCGGCCGACGCGGCACGGGCGACGTCGCTCGAGGCGGCGTACCGCTTGAATCTGCCGATCGCGATCGCCTCGATGCGGCTCGCCGGTGGCCGGCTGCTGGCCGCGCGTGGTGACCAGGCCGGCGCCGCGGTCGATCTGGCAGCCGCGCTCGAGACGTTCGAGCGGCTCGGCCCGCGCCATCTCGTCGCCGAGACGCGGGCCGCGATGGTCGGCGCGGAGGACGCCCGACACGCGTCCGCCTAGCCGGAGAATTCCCCGAGCGCGATCCGCTCCCGGCCGTGCAGGTATGGGCGCAGGACCGTCGGGATCGCGAGCGAGCCGTCGGCCTGCTGGTAGTTCTCCATGATCGCGATCATCAGCCGCGAGAGCGCGACACCCGACGCGTTGAGGATGTGCGGCCGCTCGGCCTTGCCCTTTGGGTCGCGTTTGAAGCGGATGTTCGCGCGCTCTGCCTGCAACGAGCCGCCATCGCTGCACGACGAGACCTCGAGCCACTCGCCCATCACCGGCCCCCAGGTCTGCACGTCGAAGCCCTTCTTCGCCACGAAGCCGAGATCGCCGCTGCAGCGCTCGGTCACCTGCACCGGGAGCTCGAGCCGCTCGACGAGCATCGTCGCGCGGCCGGTGAGCTCATCGAGCATCCGGCGCGAGTCCTCGGGCGCCGTAAGCACGACCATCTCGACCTTGTCGAACCAGTGCACGCGCTTGATGCCGCGCACATCGCGTCCGGCGCTCATGTGCTCTCGCCGGAAGCACGGCGTGTACGCGACGTAGCGCAGCGGTAGCTTCTCGAACGGAATGGTCTCGTCCCGATGGAGCGACACGAGCTGCGGCTCGGCAGTCGGGATCATCCAGATGTCGTCGTCCTCGTCGCGGTAGAGGTTCTCGTCGAAGTGCGGGAGGTGCGCGCTCGCGAGGAGCGTCTCGCGCCGCGTGACCGGCGGCGGGTAGATCTCGGTGAAGCCGTCCTTGGTATGCACGTCGAGCATCCAGGTGATGAGCGCCCGCTGGAGCGCCGCTCCGGCGCCGCGGAAGAGATAGAACCGCGAGCCTGAGAGCTTCGTGCCACGTGGGATATCGAGGATGCCGAGACGTTCGCCGAGCTCCCAGTGCGGCAGGCCCGGGAACGTCAGTGGCTTCGGCGCGTCCTCGCGGACGACGGGATTGTCGGCCTCGCCCCTGCCGACCGGCACATCGCTGTCGACGACGTTCGGGATCCACAACAGGTCCGCGCCGAGCTGCTCCTCTGCGGCGGAGAGCTCCTTCTCGATCGCGGTGATCCGCTCGCCCACCTCGCGCATGCGCGCCTTGACCTCCTCGGTCGGCGGCCCGCCCTTGCTGGCTTTGTTCCGCTCGGCGCGAAGGGCCTCGACCTCGGCCCGAAGCTTCCGCGCGTTGGCATCCTGCTCGATGATCCGATCGAGCGGCGCGTCGAAGCCGCGCGCCGCGAGCATCGCGCGCACGCGCTCCGGATCTTCGCGGATGAGATCGAGTGGTCGCACGACGCCCAAGTATCGGGCTCGCCTACGATGCCCGCCATGGGAGCGGAGATCAGCGAGGTCGTCCTCGTCGCCTTCGAGGGACCGGATCGCTACTCCTTCGTCGGCGGGCTCGCGACCCGGATGAACGATCTGGCCGAGGCCCTGGTCGCCCGCGGGCATCGGGTGCGCCACCTGTTCATGGGCGATCCGGCGCTGCCGACGACGGAGCTCCGGAACGATGGGCAGCTCCTGCTCGAGCGGTGGGGCCAGTGGATCTCGCGGTACCACCCGAAGGACGTGTATGACGGTGAAGACGGCAAGTGGCGTGACTTCGGCCGCACCGTGCCGCCGCACCTGCTCGAGGAGGTCGTGGTTCCCGCGGCCCGGCAGGGCAAGCGCGCCGTCCTTCTATTCGAGGATTGGCAGACGGCCAACGCCGCGATCAACACGACGGTCCTCGCACAGCGCGCCGGGCTCCGAGGCGCGATCACGCCGTTCTGGAACGCGAACAACACGTACGGGTTCGGGTCCATCGACTTCCCCATCCTGGAGCGCGCGGTCACCGTCACGACGATCTCGCGCTTCATGCGAGCCGAGCTCGTGAAGTCCGGCGTCGAGCCGGAGATCCTGCCGAACGGCATCGCGGAGCGATTCGCCGAGCCGGTTCCGCCGGCCGACGTACGGGCCATGCGGGCCGGGCTCGCCGGACGCCCGAGCCTGGTGAAGGTCGCGCGGTTCGACGCGGACAAGCGGTGGCTCTGGGCGATCGACGCGGTCGCGCAGCTGCGCGACGCGGGCACGCACCCGCGCTTCATGATGCGCGGCAGCCGGAACGAGTACGCCGATGTCGTGGGCGCGCGCATCCGTGAGCGCGGCCTCACGGTCCAGCGCGTCGCGCTCGGCGCGAACGCGACGCCGAAGGAGCTGGCAGCCGCGCTGCACGACGTGGAGGCGGATGTCGCCTTCCTCGATTTCTTCGTGGGCGAGGCCGCTCTCCGCGCGTTGTACGGCGGGGCCGATGGCGTGCTCGCGAATTCGGAGAAGGAGCCGTTCGGTCTCGTCGGCCTCGAAGTAATGGGCGCGGGCGGCGTCGCGTTCGTCGGCCGCACCGGCGAGGACTACGCGATCCCCTACGGCAACTCGGTCGTCGTGCAATCCGACGATCCACGCGAGCTCATGACCCACCTCGCGGCGCTCGGCTCGCGGCCGGAGCTCGGCCTGCGGATCCGCGCCGAAGGCAAGGCGACCGCGAAGCGCTACGTCTGGCCGCGGATGCTCGACGCGATGGAAGCCTCGTGGGAGGCCGCAGCAGCGCTCGGCTAGACCCGGCGATAGATCCCGTACCTGAGCGCGCGCCGCACGACGATCGGACGATCGGCATCGCGGGCGAGCGTCGCGTGCGTGCCCTTCGTGTAGCCGCCGATGCGGCGGGACTGCGCGAGCCACTCATCCAGCGTCGGCAGGTCCATCGGAGGCAGCGAGTACCAGAAGTGGCCGGCGCGCAGCGGTTTCAGCAGCCCTTCGCGCACGACGCGGGCCACGGCCCGGTCGCTGAAGTGGCTGTCGGCGACGGCGCTCGGCCGTTCGTACAGCCCGCCGAGCGCGTGCCCGCCGCGAAGGACTCGCGGCTGGTGATCCGAATCAGGCCGCAGATCGATGAGCACGCCGCCGGGCCGCACCGCTTGGTGGGCTTGATGGAGGGCATCGACCATGCCCGATCGGCTGATGCATCAGAGGGACCACGAGAACAGCGCGGTATCGAAGCGCTCGCGTCCCACCCCGAGGTCCTGACCGGTCGCCAGGGCGAACCGGACGTTCCGCACGTCCCGCCGGCGGGCCTCACGCCGCGCTTCACGAATGCCATCGGGATCGGGATCGAGGCCGACCACCGAGCGCGCGATCGGCGCGATGAGCCACGCGAGCCGGCCGTTCCCGGTGCCGATATCGAGAACGTCCTTCCCGCGGAAGAAGCGCTCGGCCCGCAGCTGCCGGAGCTCGATGTCGTCGGCCGGGCGGACGTTGCTCGGGCAGCCGATAAGCCCGACGTCACCGGGCTCAGCCATAGCCCACACGCTTTCCCGGAAGCATCGCGCCGCCTTCGCCACTGACTGCAGCGAGACGCGACGGGTCGAGGAGCGGCTGCTTGAGCTCGTCCGGCGGCTCCGCGCCCGCGTACCACCAGATCACCTCGCAGTTCGCGCGGAAGAGCTCGTCGAACACGCGATCCTCGGGGCTCGAGTTGCGGCTCGAGTACCACCAGAACCAGTCGCTGCCCTCGGCCACCATCAGCGGCTGACGGACGCTCGCCGGCATTTCGCGCAGCGAGCCCCATTGCTCCTGCGCGAACCGGCGGGTGCGTTCGAGCATGTGCCACGCGCGCACGTGTGCGGGCTCACCGGACCAGACCTTGAGGTTGGCGTCGATCCACGATCCGGTGTGCAGGGTCGGGAGCTTGACCACGGCCGGGTGAGCGTCCAGGAAGTCGGAGACCCGCACCGTCTCGAAGCGCTCGTCGGCCTCGAGCGTGCCGTACAGCGTTCGGAGGAAGTCGTTGCCGTTGTTCGGATACGCCTCCCACGCGTTCTCGCCGTCGAGGATGATCGAGGCGATGTACGGGCCGCCGTCATCCGGCAGCCGGTCGCGCGCCGCCTCCAGCTTCCAGATGAGATCGCCGACCGCGTCGCGGGGGCTCATCGAGCCGTAGGCGAAGCCGATGCGATCCGAGATCTCGCGGTCGCGGAACAGCGCGGTGACGCCATTGGCGAGCCTGAATGGCTGGTACAGGAGCTGGGGATGCACGAGCGCGCCGATGTCGTCGCGCTCGAACGTGATGTTCGCCGAATGCCCGAGGACGCCCTCATCCGACGCGAACCACTCGATCCGCGCCTTCTTGATGGCGTCCGCCGCCTCCGGCGAGATCGCGCCCTCCGACGGCCACACGCCACGCGGCTTCACCCCGAACCCGCGCACGTGCGAGACCACGGCCTCTTCGAGCTGATAGAGCGCGTCATCGGGGTACGCGAACGGCGGGTCCGGCAGGAGCGCGTTCGGGTCGCTGCGCCGCGCGGAGGCGTTGTCGATGATGAGCGGCAGGATCGGGTGGTAGTACGGCGTCGTCAGGATCTCGATGCGTCCGTCCCGCTCGAGGCTCCGATACAGGTGCGGCGCGCCCGAGGCCATGAACCGCTGACGACCGATGACGTAGTGCACGTCCTCTCGGGTGAACCGGCGCTGCCGGTCGCGAAGGTCACGCAGGCGTTCGTCGCCCGCGATGTCATCCGGATCGATCCACGCGAGGTTGAACCAGAGCGCCAGGTCGACGAAGTAGTCGTCGGAGAGGAGCTCGGGCCGGCCGCGCGCGGCGAGCGCAAGCTGGAGCAACCGCCGATATTCGTCATGCTGCGCGATGACGTTCCCGTGGTGGATCGAGAAGAAGCGCCCGAGCATGTGGTCGCGCTCCTCGGGCGTGAGGGTACCCTCGACGGTGCGCATCGTCACGCGGGTGTCCTCGTCGTCTGCGCCGCGCGCATAGTCCTCGAGCTGATCGCGTAGCGACGGGACCATCGTGAAGTTCACCTTGACCTTGGGGAACTCGTTCAGCAGCCGGGCCATGTGGAGGTAGTCCTTCGAGGCGTGAAGCCGGACCCATGGAAGGACGAACTCGCTCGTCTGCGGGTGCTTGTAGTAGGGCTGATGCATGTGCCAGATGATCGCGACGGCGAGCTTGCCGTTCACTTCGCGCGCGCCGCCTCGTCGAGCCGCCGCGTGACGAACTCCGGGTCGAGCGTCGTCATCAGCCACGCCGCGCGCGGGCCATTGGCCCTGCCGATGAAGGCGTAGTAGAGGGCCTCGAAGGCCGCCTTGCTCACTTTGCCCTCCGGCGTGGTGAGACCGACCTCTTTCGCGATCTCGTACAGCCGCTCCTGCATCTGCTCGGGCTCGGTGATCCTGCCGACCTCGGCCTTCGCGGCGGTGAGGAACCGGCGCTGCGGATCGGTGAGCGTCGCTGCCGCGGGAGGCAGCGTCGCGGCGACCGCGAAGCGCGCCTCCTCGGGGGCCCACCGCTCGAGCCAGACCTTCGCCAGCGCAATGCGCCGGTCGAGATCCCGGGTCTCATCCTCGGTCAGCGCCGCCTTCTTGCGCTTCGCCGCCTCGGCATGCGGCTCGATGCTGGGGATCTGGAGCCAGTCGGCCACGGTGCCGAACCGCACGCGGAACACGATCGGCGTCGGGTCCAGGGCAAGCTGCGACAGCTTCCAGCTCTTGCCGAAGTCGCTCCGCGGATCTTCGAGGTACGCGTCGGCGCAGCGGTCGTACTCGTCGTACAGCCGCGGCAGCGTGTTGCCGGCCGGATCGAACTCGACGGCGCGCTTCGGATGCGTCCGCAGCAGGAGGAAGCGGACGATCTCACCCGGATACAGCTCGACCAGCTCGACCGCCGACGCGCCGAGCCCCAAGGATGTGGCCATCTTCTTTCCACCGATGGTGAAGAACTCGTGGACCAAGCCGGCCGGGGGCTCGCGCTTCCAGATCGCCTTGTAGAGCTCGTTCGCGCGGTCGCGGGATCCTCCCGCCGTGAGCAGGTCCTTGCCGCCCTCCTCGTAGGTCACGTCGAAGTAGTCCCACATCGCGCACCACTGCAGATTCCACGGAAGCTTCGCATTCCCCTTGAACGGCGCGATGCGCCCGGTATGGCCGCAACCTTCCGCCCAGCTGACGTAGTCCTTCCGGCACTCGTATGCGACCGTCGTCCCATCAAAGTCCGTCGCGTGGGTGGTGCCGATACGTCCGCAGTTCTGGCAGATGACCCACACCGGCAGCCAGCTCTTGTCCTTCTGCACGTTCGAGACCTCGGCGTAGACCCGACGGACCTCCTCGGCGTTCTTCAAGACGAGCTCGATCTCGTGGTCGAGCTTGCCCGAGCCGTACAGATCGCGGAGCCAGTGGATCTCCTGCGGATGGATGCCGACGCGCTCGAACGTCGAGAGGAATCGCTCGGCGTGGTACCGCGCGAAGTCCTTGCCAGGCTCGGGCGACGGGATCTTGAATAACGGCTTCCCCATCTGCTCGGCCATGCCCGCTTGCTGCTTCATCGACGCCGAGTCCATCGGGTCGAAGTCGTCGATCGTGAAGACGTAGCGGACGTCGAGGCCGTGTTCGCGGAACGTCCGGTACAGCGCGTCGGTTATCACGGGGCCGCGCAGTCCGGAGATCGGGACCGGACCAGAGGGCGTCTTCGAGTCGCGGATCACGTGTTTGACGTCCCGTGGCAGCGACGCCGCGACCGCGTCGGCCCAGAAGAGCTCGCGGTCGGTCGGCGTCAGCGTCATCTAGCGGACGGCGAGGATCTTGAGCTCCACCTCGCCGCGCGGGACGGATGCCCGCACGAGATCACCCTTCTTGTGACCGATGAGCGCCTTGCCGACGGGCGACTCGTTGCTGATCCGGCCCTCCGCCGGCGCCGCCTCGGCCGAGCCGACGATGACGTACTGATCCTTCTCGCCATCTTGCTCGATGGTGACATGGCTTCCGATCTCGACGATGTCGTGGTGCTCGTTCTCGTCGATGATCGCGGCGTTCTTCACCATCTGCTCGAGCGTGAGGATGCGGCCCTCGAGGAAGGCCTGATCGTTCTTGGCCTGCTCGAGCTCGGAGTTCTCCGAGTAGTCCCCGAACTGCATGGCCGCGTGGATGCGCTCGGCCACCTCTTTGCGCTTGCCGGTGCGGAGCTCCTCGAGCTCGGCCTCGAGCTTCTTCAGTCCGTCCGCCGAGATCGGGACCGGTTTGTCAGGGCTCATGAGTTGCCTCCGAAATGCGTCGCGGCTCGGAAAAAAAGAACACTGAAGGCCGCCTTGGCCCTCAGCGCTCCGCCGCGTACGGTGTCTGTGTGGCGAAATCATACACGGTCAGCGCCCGGCTCCTGGCTCATTACCGCCGCACCGCACGGGATCTGCCGTGGCGGGCCACGCGCGACCCGTACGCCGTCCTCGTCTCAGAGGTGATGCTCCAGCAGACCCAAGCGACGCGGGTGACGCCCGCCTTCGCGCGATTCATGACGCGATTTCCGACGCTTTCGGCACTGGCTGCCGCGCCACTCGGTGCCGTGCTGCGCGAGTGGTCGGGGCTCGGCTACAACCGGCGCGCGCGCGACCTGCACCGGCTCGCGCGCATCTCGACCGCGGGACTGCCGCACACCGTCGCCGAGCTCGACGCGCTGCCCGGCATCGGCGCGTACACCGCCGGGGCCGTTGCGTGCTTCGCGTTCGGGCAGCGGGTGCCGTTCGCGGACGTGAACATCCAGCGCGTTCTGGGACGCATGTTCCTCGGACGGCCCGCGACCGAGCGAGAGGCTGTCGAGATCGACGCGCGCGAGGCTCCCAACAGAGGATCCGATCTCTGGCACCACGCGTTGATGGACCTAGGCGCGACCATCTGCGTCGCGCGCGCGCCACGATGCGGCGAATGTCCCTTGAACTCGGATTGCCGCTTCGCGCTCGGTCATGCTGGAACGGCGGCGAGTCCTCTTCGCGTCGCTGCCGGGGGTTCCCTCCGCAGAGGGGCCCGGCAGCGGGAAGCGAAGGGGACCGCCGCCGGCCGGTATCAAGACCGCGCGCTACGGCCCGCCGCATACAAGGACACGGACCGGCGGATCCGCGGCGCAATCGTGAAGGCGCTGACGGGGAGCGACATGACCATCAGAGCGCTGGAGAAAGAGATCGGCGACGAGCGCGTCGGCCGATTGACCGAAGCGCTGATCGCCGACGGACTCGTCGAGCGCTCCGGGAGACGTTACCGGCTGCCGCTCTAGCTGACGGGCGGGATCTCCGGGCCGGCGATCGCGAGGGCGTAGCGGTCGATCGGGAGCAGCTCCGTGGCGATCGCCACGACGTCGGCCTTCGTCACTGCTCGGAGGTCGCGCGGGTACCGCTCGAGATGGTCGTCGCCGAGACCGAACAGCTCGGAATCGAGGACCATCGCCGCGACGCCGCTCGGGCTCTCGCGCCCGACCTCGAGCTCGCCGACGAGCTTGTCGCGCGCGAGGGCGAGATCGTCGTCGGCGATCACGCCGTCGCGGATCTTCTTCAGCTCGGTGAAGGTCACCGCGATGGCGCGCTCGACGTTCTCTGGGTTCACGCCCATCCGCACGGTCCAGGGCCCCTGGGCCGCGGTCCCGGAGATGGTGCTGAAGACGTAGTAGGCGAGGCCGAGCTCGTCGCGCACGACCTGCCCGGCGCGGCTCGCGAAGGTATCAGCCGCGAACACCATGTTGGCCACCTGGGCCTTCGTGAATCGCGGATCGGTGCGCGGCAGCCCGGGCCACCCGAGGACCACGTCAGCCTGGGTCTTGTCGGGCACGACGACCGCGCGGCGCTTGGCCCCGTCGAGACCGATCGGCGCGAGCAGCCGATCCCGCTTGGCGCCGCCGGACCAGGTGCCGAACGTGCGCTCGGCGATCTCGAACGCGCGATCGGCGTCGAGCGCCCCCGCCATCACGAGTACCGAGCCTCCCGCCTGGATCCCGGTGCGGTGGTACGCCCGGACCTCGTCGATGGTCGCCGTGCGGACGACCTCCTCGTCGCCGATCGAGCGCGTGCGGAACGGATGCCCCGCGGGATACACGAGCTCGCGCCACGTCCGATCGGCAACGCTCCGGGTGTCCTTCTTCGCCTCCTCGAAGTCGGCGAGGGCGCGGGCGCGGACGAACTCGAGCGCGTCCGGCGCCAGGGCCGGGCGCACGACCGCGTCGGCGACGAGATCGAGGAACAGGCCCAGATCGTCGGCAAGACATTGCCCCGAGAAGACCGCGGCGTGCGATCCGACATCCAGCCGCGCGGATGCGCCGAGACCGTCGAGGGCATCGGACCATGCGCGCGCGTCACGCGTCGTGGTCCCGCGGAGCATGGCCTGCGCCGTCAGCCGCGCGACACCCGGCCGGCCGGCGGGCTCGAAGAACTGGCCGGCCTCCATCGCGAGCAGCACCGAGACCGAGCGCAGGCCGGCGATCGGGATGGCCGCGACGCGCAGCCCGTTCTGCAGGGTCCGGCGCTTGATGTCGATCATCCGGCCTCCGGGATGAAGTGGCCCACGGTGCGGGACCGTTCGACGAACGTGTCGCGCGCCGCGCGCTGGACCTCATCCGGCGTGACCTTCGCGAGCGCGTCGTACCACGCGCCGATGGACGGGGCGGCGCCGCTCGAAAGAAGGCTCCCCAGGCGGTAGGCCCGCCAGGTGATGGTGTCACTGGGAAAAGCGACGCTCGCGAGCAACCCGCGGCGCACCCGCGCGAACTCCGCGTCGCCGATCGGCTCATCGGCGAGTCGAGCGAGCTCTCCCTGGAGCGCGCCCTCGACCGCGGCGTGGGTCACCCCGGGCCGGACCGTGGCTTCGATCATGAAGAGGAACGGGTCCTTGGTGAGCCCGAAGCTCGCGTCGACCTCGGTCGCAAGCTCCTTCTCGATGAGGCCGCGATATAGGCGCGACGAGCGCCCCGACGCCGAATCGCCACCGCCACCGCCGGCGAGCGCGACTCCGAGCGCCTGGAGCGCGGCGGCGCGCGGGTCGCTGGCGGCCGCGGTGTGGAAGCCGATCTGCACGATGGGCAGGGCGCCCCCGGCCCGGTGCACCACGAGTCGCTTCTCGCCCATCTGCGGCGGCTCTGGAGCGAGCGGCGGCGCGATGATCTCCGCTTGCTCGACGGAGCCGAACGCGGCCGCGGCCTTGTCGACGAGCGTCTCCGCTCGGTCATCTCCGACCACGACCACGTAGGCGTTATTCGGCGCGTAGTACCTCCGGTAGTGCGCGTATAGACCGTCACGGGTCATGAGCTTGATCTCGAACTTGCTGCCGATGACGCCCTGGCCGTACGGGTGCCGGTCGAACGCGACCGCCTGGAGCGATTCGCCGACGAGGAACGATGGATCGTTCTCAAGGCCCTCGCGCTCGCTCACGATCACGGTGCGCTCGGCCTCGACCTCCTCGGTCGAGATGAGCGCGTTGCGCATGCGGTCCGCCTCGAGCTCGAGCGCGACCTCGTAGCGATCGCGCGGGACCGTCTCGAAGTAGCAGGTCACGTCCTCGTTGGTGAACGCGTTCCACTGCGCGCCGTAGCGCGCGAGCAAGCGGTCGAGGTCGCCCTTCGGGTGCGCAGGGGTGCCCTTGAAGAGCATGTGCTCGAGGAAGTGCGACATGCCGGTCGTGCCGGGGACCTCGTTGCGCCCGCCGACGTGATACCAGACCCACAGCGAGACGACCGGCGCGTGCCGCGCCTCGAGGGCGTGGATGACCAGCCCGTTCGCGAGGCGACGGGTGACAGGGACGTCCTCGAGACGTGGATCGGGGATGAGTGAAACCTAAGGCGTTCCTCCGAACTTCGCCGCGAAGACCGCGCGCGAGGCCGCGCCGGCGTCCTGCGACCCGAGCAGGCCCGGCTTCTCCTCGAACAGCGTCGCGATCGCGATCTTCGGCCCGTCGTACGGCCCGAACCCGATGAACCACGCATCGGGATTCCCCGATGACGTCTCGGCGGTCCCGGACTTCCCGGCGACCGCCGTCGGGAAGCCGAGGAACTTGAAGTACACGGTGCCGTTCGGATCGCTCACGACCGCGCGCATGCCGTCGCGGATGAGCGAGAGATCGGCGGGGGTCGTGTTCGCGTTGCCGAGCCTGGTCGCGTCGAACCTCTTGACCGTCGCCCCATCGCGGGTGCGAAGCTCGAGCACCATCCGGGGCTTCCACACGATCCCGTCGTTCGCGAGAGCGGCCGTGTAGTTCGCCATCTGCAACGGCGTCGCGAGCAGGTAGCCCTGACCGATCGCGAGGTTCGTCGCATCGCCGGGGTTCCAGACCTTGTCCTGCGGCGCCGTGAAGGCGGCCTGCTTCCATGCCGGACTCGGCACGATGCCCTCGGCCTCGAGGACGAAATCGATGTCAGTGGCCTTGCCGAGACCGAAGCTCAGCGCCTCGTTCGGCAGCAGGTCGGTCTTCGTGTCGTTCAGCCGCTTGCCGAGCTCGTAGAAGAACGTGTTGCACGATCTCGCGAGCGCCGTGCGCATGTCGATCGTGCCGAGGTTCCCGGTCTCGTGATTGAGCTGGACGACCCCGTACCCGCTCCATGACGCCGGGCAATCGATGCGCTCGCCGGCGTGATACAGGCCGTTGCGCAGCGCGGCCGCGGCGGTCACGGGCTTGAACGACGATCCCGTCGGGTACTGCCCGAAGGTCGCTCGCGCGAGCAGCGGCTTCTTCGGGTCGGCGTTCAGCTGCGCGATCGCGCTGCTGTCGCCGCTGATGAAGAGATTGAGGTCGAACGATGGCCGGCTCGCGAGCACCAGGATCTCGCCCGTCCACGGATCCTCCGCGACGATGGAGCCCTTCTGGTCGCCGAGAGCCTTCTCCGCCGCGGCCTGGAGGACGGGATCGAGCGCGAGCACGGCGTCCTGTCCGGCGACCGGCGGCGTCTCACCGAGCAGCTCGACCGGCCGCTCGTCCGGATCGACGATCGACAGGCGCCAGCCGTAGCTCCCGCCGAGCACGTCATCGAGCTGCTGCTCGAGGCCGGTGGCGCCGATCAGATCGCCGGCCGCGAACCCGCGGGCGCCGATCTTCGCCGCGTCGGCGTCGGTCGCCTCGCGCAGGTACCCGATGAGCTGCGAGGCGAGCCCGGTCGGGTAGCTCCGGACACGCTGGGCTTGGAGCTGCACGCCTTCGATGACCGAGAGCCGCGGCCGCAGCGCGGTGAACGCCGCGCCGGTGAGGGTCTTGATCGGGACGAAGCTGTCGGGCCGGACCCACGACGCGTTGTATTTCGCCTTTATGTCGTCGGACTTGAGATTGAGCGCGCTCGACAGGCTCGCGAGCATCCCGCTCTCATTCTTGATCTGCTCTGGCACGACGCCCACGACCGCGGCGTCGGTGAACGTCGCGAGCTCGGTGCCATCGCGCGCGACGATCCGCCCGCGGCTCGTCGCCAGCCGCGTCATGCGGACCAATCGGCCGGTCAGGAGGTGCGGCAGGATCGCCTCCGGCGTCCAGTCGATCCTCCAGGCCGCCTTGTCCTTCTCGCCGACCATCACGAGCGATAGGAACGTGTCCCGTTCGAAGTCGCCGATGCGCTGCGTGTGGAACGTGACGCTCAGCGGAGCGGTGGCCCGTCGCGGGTCAGGCGAGCCGTTCGGGCCGGTGAGATGGACGGCGTTGCCGGTCACGGCCTCGAGCGACTTGAGCGTCATCTCCTCGGCGATGCGCGGCAGCCGGGCGATGAAGCCGTCCTCGCCGACCCGGGCCTTGCTCTCGTCGGTAAGGAGGGCCCACATCGCCGGGTAGTCGGACTTCGCCCATGCCGCGGCGTACGCGCGCGCGACGGGCTCGGCCGCAGGCGGCTGCGGCTCGCAGGCGGCGAAGAGCGAACCAACGACGACCAGGATCGAGACCAAGGATCCTCGTCGTGCGGCCGAGCCCGGCTTTGCCGGCCTCGGCCGAGCCCCATTCAACGGCCTAGTAGCCGGCCGCGTAGCCCTCGCGTCGCGGATCCGCGCCTCCCGAGAACACTCCGTTCTCATCGATGGCGATGGCCTGCGCGCCGCCGGTGATCTCAGCCCATTCGCCGAGCACCTGCAGGTCATGTCCTTTCGCAGCCAACCCCTTGCGCACCTGTTCGGGGAAACGTGACTCGACCTGCAGTGTTCTGCCGGTCTCGTGATACCAGCGAGGCGCCTCGATGGCCTCCTGGACGTCGAGGCCGTGGTCGATGAGGCCGACGCCGAGCTGGAAGTTCGTCTGCACCTGCGCGTGCCGGCCCGGCGTGCCATACACGAAGCGCGGCGCTGATCCGTCCAGGACCATCACGGTGTTGAGGGTGTGCACCGGCCGCTTGCCGGGAGCCAACATGTTCGGAGATCGCGGGTCGAGCGAGAAGCCCGCGAGCCGGTTGTTGAGCAGGATCCCGGTGCCAGGGACCATCGTCGCCGATCCGAACGCGCTGAAGACGCTCTCGATGAGCGACACGGCGTTGCCGTCACGGTCGACGACCGCAAGGTACGTCGTGTCGGCTGGGAGCGCGGCCGCTTCGACCCGCTCCGCCGCGCGCCCGGCGATAGCCCGACGGCGCCGCGCGATGAACGCACTCGCGAGCAGCTCGTCGACGGCGAATGGCACGGCCCGCGGGTCGCCGGCCATCGCGTCGCGGTCCGCGAACGCGAGCTTCTTGATCTCGACCATCGTGTGGATCTGTTCGGCACTGCCCCAGCCCATCGCGGTCAAGTCCAAGCCCTCGGCGATGGCGAGCTCCTCGAGCAGGATGTGGCCCTGCGATACCGGCGGCTGGCCGACGACCCGCAACCCCCGATACGTCGTCTCGATGGGCAGGCGCCGCTCGGTGCGATGCGTCTCCAGATCGTCCGCCGTGAGCCAGCCGCCCAGCTCCGTGATGCCGGCGGCGATGCGCTCCGCGAGGTCGCCCTGGTAGAAGGTCTCGGCGCCCTCCGACGCGATGGCCCGCAGCGACGCCGCGAGGTCGGGCTGCTGGAGCATCTCGCCAGCCTGCGGATGCCGGCCGCGCGGACTGTAGGTGCGCGCTGCCGTCGGATCGGCCGCAATGCGGTCGCCCTCCTCGCCGATCGCGGCCGAGAGCGCGTCGCTGACCGGGAACCCTTCGGCCGCGTACGCGATCGCTGGCGACAGCGCCCGATCCAGGCCGAGGCGCCCCTGGTCGGCGAGCATGTCGGCCCAGGCGGCGATGCAGCCGGGCACGGTCGCGAGCTTCGCGCCGGTGTCGCCGAACGTGAGACCGAAGGCGCTAGCGTCGGCCCGCGCGGGTGCCGCGCCCGAGCCGTTGTACGCCGTGACCGTGCGCGCCCCGGAGTCGTACACGAGTGCGAACACATCCCCGCCGATCGAGGTGCGCTGCGGGAGGACGACGGCGCACACGGCTGCTGCGGCGATCGCCGCATCCACCGCGGATCCGCCGTCGCGTAGGGCGGCGATCCCGGCAGCGGTCGCGAGGTGGTGTCCGCTGGCGACGATGCCGTTGGCCGCTCGCACCGTCGGGCGATGGGTCATCGCCCTGATGTTAGGCGGCTGAGCGAAGGACGAGCTCGATCGCGACCCGCCATGCGAACGCCGAGAGCGTCGCTGTGGCGATCCCGAACGCGAGCGAATTGCGTGGCCGCTGGACGACCGGCATGAGCGCGATCGCGAGCGCGACCAGCAGGAGCTGCGGCGCATCGGTGAGCAGGACGCCGGCGAACAGGATGTAGCCGATCGCGATCCAGCCCATGACCGCAGGCCCGTTCGTCGCCACGACGAATGCGGCGATGGCAGCTGCGGCGGCGGAGCCCCAGAGCATCAGATCGATGCCGGGATTTCCGAAGCCGCCCGTCTGTAGGTACGCGAACACGCCCATCGCGATCGCGTCGAACGTCGCGACCGATGCCCGGATGGTGGGGCTCATGACGGCTCAGTGTGAAGGAAGAGGCGGGTGTAGCCCACGGGTTCGCCGGCGCCGAGCGATGGCGGTGTCGTGCCGTCGAGGTGCATGAGCATCGCGTGCTCGTCGCACGCGAAGCGTTTCGGGCACACCGGGCACTCCGACGCGCTCTTCTCCGGGAGTCGGCCCAGGCTCGTCAACGTGAAGCCGCACTTGGTGAAGAAGTCCGGGACGAGGGTGAGCGCGAACACACGGCGCAGCCCTCGCTCGCGAGCCCGTTGCACACAGGCCAGCACGATCGCCTTGCCCACACCCTGTCCGCCCGCCTCAGGCGCCACCGCAAGCGACCGAAGCTCGGCGAGGTCCGCGGTCAGCACCGCGAGCGCGCCGCACCCCCGGAACGAGCCGGCCTCGTCCGCCACCACGAAGTCGCCGAGGTTCGCCCGCAGGAACGCCTCGCTGCGCTCGAGCATGCGGTCCTCCGCGGCGAAACGATCGATGAGCGTCTTCATCGGAGCGATGTCGGACTCGCGCGCGGCCCGGACGATCACGTGCCGAAGGCGGCTTTCGCCTCCGCCAGTGCCTCGCGTACCCGTTCCGGAGCGGTCCCGCCCGGCGACCGCCGCGCCGCGAGCGACCGCGCGACCGTCGCGCCCTCGGCCGCGTCATCGCCGAACCGCGCGTCGTAGCCGCGGAGATCCGCCGCCGTGAGGCCTGCGAGATCCGTCCCGGCCGCGAGCCGGTCGCGCACGATCCGACCGACGATCTCGTGTGCCTCTCGGAAGGGAACTCCGCGCGTGGCGAGATGATCGGCCAGGTCGGTGGCCGCGAGCATGCCCCGGTCCGTGGCGTGGCGCATGGCCTCGCGATCGAAGCGCAGCCCGCGCATCACGCGCGCGAGCGCCTCGAGGGCCGGGGCGGCGGACGCCGCGTCGTACAGCGGCACGCGCTGCTCCTGGAGATCGCCGTCGTAGGCCAGCGGCAGACCCTTGAGCGTCGTCAGGATCGCGACGAGGTCGCCGATGATCCGGCCGGCGCGGCCGCGCGCGAGCTCGGCGACGTCGGCGTTCTTCTTCTGCGGCATGATGCTCGAGCCGGTCGCGTGCTCGTCGCTCAGCTCGGCGAATCCGAACTCGGCGCTCGTCCACAGGACCAGCTCCTCGCCGAGGCGCGAGGCGTGGACCGCGGCCAGCGCCGCGACGAAGGCGAGCTCCGCGACGAAGTCGCGGTCCGAGACGGCGTCCATGCTGTTCCGGAAGGTATCCGACAATCCGAGCTCGGCCGCGACCGACGCTGGGTCGACCGGATACGGCGATCCCGCGAGCGCGGCAGCGCCGAGCGGTGAGACTGCGGCGCGGCCGCGCGCCCCTGCAACGCGGGCGCGGTCGCGGCGGAAGGCCTCGACGTGCGCGAGGAGGTGGTGGGCGAGCGAGACCGGTTGCGCGCGCTGCAGATGCGTATAACCGGGTAGGACGGTCTCGACCTCATCCGCCGCGCGCTCGATGAGAGCTTGGCCGAGCTCACGCAACGCGGCGTCGAGGGCATCGAGAGCGTCAAGGGCGAAGAGGCGGAGGTCGAGCGCGACCTGGTCATTGCGGCTTCGCGCGGTGTGCAGCTTTCCGGCAGTCTCGCCGAGGCGCGCGGCGAGCACCTGCTCGACGGCCGAGTGCACGTCCTCGGCAGCGGCGGGCCACGGGAAGGTACCCGCGCGCAGCTCCTCCCCGATCGCCTCCAGCCCCCCGACGATGGCGCGAACATCCGCCACCGGCAGGATGCCCTGCCGCCCGAGCATCCGGACGTGGGCCAGGCTGCCGCGCACGTCGTGCAGCGCGATGCGCTTGTCCAGCTCGAGCGACGCAGTGAACGCGCGGATCTGCGGGTCGAGGCCCGTCGCGAACCGTCCCTTCCAGAGGTCGGTCACGTAGAGGTCCGGGGACGCTTATGACGCGCCTTCCGCGTTGGTGTTCCGATCGCGACTCGTCGGGGGACTTGCAAGGTGGCCGCCGTGTCGGCGCCCCAGAGGGCTTGGATCCGCGACTGGTTGCGCAGCGGCAGCCCGAAGACCCCGATGAAGCCTTCGGCCGCTTTGTGATCGAACGAGTCGCCCTTGCCATACGTCGCGAGCGACGTCGAGTACAGCGAGTGCTCGGACCGGCGGCCGACGACGACCGCGGTGCCGCGATGAAGCCGGACGCGGATCTCGCCCGTGACGAACCGCTGGGTGCTGCGCACGAACGCCGCCAGATCCTGGTGGTGCGCGGAGAACCACAGGCCGTTGTAGATGAGGTCGGCGTACTCGTCGGCCATTCGCGCCTTCGAGCGCAGCGACTCCTTGGACAGGACCATGTCCTCGAGCGCGCGATGCGCGAGATGGAGGATCACCGCGGCCGGCGCCTCGTAGATCTCGCGGGACTTGATGCCGACCAGGCGGTTCTCGATCTGGTCGATCCGTCCGACCCCGTGCTTGCCGCCGAGCGCGTTGAGCTTCTCGATGAGCGCCACGCCGTCCATTGATTTCCCGTCCACGGTGGAGGGGACACCCTCGACGAAACCGATCACGATCTCTTTCGCCTTGTCAGGGGCTTCATTGGGATCGACGGTCCACTGGAAGACGTCGCGCGGTGGCGCGCCCCAGGGATCCTCGAGGACGCCTGCCTCGATCGACCGGCCCCAGAGGTTCTCGTCCACGCTGTAGGGGCTCTTCTTCGTCACGGGCACCGGGATGCCGCGAGCCTTCGCGTAATCGATCTCGTCCTCGCGGGTCATGTTCATCCCGCCGCGCAGCGGCGCAATGACCGTCAGCTCTGGCGCGAGCGCGCCGACCGCGAGGTCGAAGCGCACCTGGTCGTTGCCCTTGCCGGTGGAGCCATGCGCCACGAAGCGCGCCCCCTCTTCGCGGGCCACATCTACGAGGAGCTTCGCGAGGAGCGGACGGCCGAGCGCGGTCGCGAGTGGGTAGCGGCCCTCGTACAGCGCGCCGGCCTGTAGCGCAGGCCACAGGAAGAACTTCACGAACGGCTCGCGCGCGTCGTGGACGACCGCCTTTACGGCGCCGCTCTGGATCGCCTTGCGCTGGATCCCGGCAAGATCCTTCACCGAGCCGAGGTTGCCGGTGCAGGTCACGACCTCGAAGCCGTACGTCTCGCGCAGCCAGGCCACCGCGACGCTGGTGTCGAGGCCGCCCGAATACGCCAGGACGATCTTGTCGTCCATTTTTGTGTGCCTTTTCACGCTTGCTTTCCCACCCCGTAGTCCGCGAGGCGTTTGTTTATCCCACGCGCGCGCGCGGGATCACGTGCGGCGATGAAGACCGTGTCATCGCCTGCGATCGTCCCGACGACATCGGAGAACCCGGACGTGTCGAGCGCGATCGCGAGTGCGTTGGCGGTCCCGGGCGGCGTGCGGAGCACGACGAGGTTCCCCGCGACTGCGCCCTGGACCGGGTACTCCTCGCAGAACCGCCGCAGCCGCTCGATGCCGCCCGACACGGGCACGGAGAGTGGCGGGGCGTACACGTGCGTGCCGTCGCGCGCGACCTTGACGAGGCCGAGCTCGACGATGTCGCGCGAGACCGTCGCCTGCGTCGCCGCGTACCCGGCGACCCGGAGCGCACGCACCACGTCCTGCTGGGTAGCGAGCCTCTTCTCGCCGGCCAGTCGCAGGAGCGACTGCTGGCGTTGCTGCTTGCGGACATTGAGCTCGTTCACGCGGCCGCCTCGAACACGGTGCCCGCAAGGTCGCCACCGAGTAGCGCTTCGACGGCGTCGATGTCCCGCGCCGAGACGATGGCCGCTCGGCAGCCGGCCTGCGCCGCGACGAGACACGCCTCGACCTTCGGCAACATGCCGCCTTCGATGGTGCCGTCGTCGACGAGCGCCTTCGCGCGATCGCGATCGAGGGACGCGATCACCCGGCCGTCCTTGCCGCGCACGCCCGGGACGTCGGTGATGAATGCCAGCAGCCGGGCCGCGACGGCCGCGGCGATGGCCCCCGCGGCCGTGTCGCCGTTCACGTTGACGATCGTCCCGGCGGTGTCGAGGGCGGCAGGCGCGACGACCGGCACCCGCAGCGCGCCGAGCAGCTCCTCGAGGAGCGAGCTGTCGACCATCGCGACCCGGCCGACGAGGCCGAGCGCCGCATCTTCGCGCTCCGCGCGCAGCAGCCCGCCGTCGACGCCGCAGAGGCCGGTCGCGGGCACGCCCTTGCCGATCAGCCGCGCGACCAGGGTCTTGTTGACGAGACCCGCCAGCACCGCGAGCGCGACGTCGCGGGTCCGCTCATCGGTGACGCGCAGGCCGCGCTCGAACTTCGTCTCGAGGCCGAGCTTCGTGGCCCACTCGCCGACGAGCGGGCCGCCTCCATGGACGACGACGAGCGGCCGGCCGGCATCGTGGAGCGACGCAACGAGGTCGAGCGCGGCGTCGTCCTCTCCGGCGACGCTCCCGCCGATCTTCAGGACCACCGCCTCGCGTGCGCGCTCGGTGGTGGGGGTACGGCGCTGGCCCTTAGGTGGTGTAGTCGGCATTGATCCTCACGTACTCGGCCGAGAGATCGCTTCCCCACGCGCGCGCGGTCGCCTCGCCGAGGCCAAGATCGAGATCGATCGTTATCTCAGGCTTTGCGAACAGCGCGCGTACGGCACCGTTGTCGAACGCCCTCGGTGCGCCCTTTTCGTAGACCGCGATGCCTCCGATCCGCACCGACGCCTTCGTCGCATCCACCTTCGCGCCCGAGCGGCCGGCAGCCGCGAGGATGCGTCCCCAGTTCGGGTCCGCGCCGTGGATCGCGGTCTTCACGAGGTTGGAGTTCGTGACCGTGCGCGCAGCTGCGCGCGCGTCGCTCTCGGACGCCGCGCCGCCGACGCGGACCTCGAAGACCTTCGTCGCTCCTTCGCCATCCGCGACGATCGCCCGTGCGAGGTCCAGGCAGACGGCCGTCAGTGCCTCCAGGAAACCAGGCCCGTCGACCGTGCCGACACGCACGCCCGAGGCGCCATTGGCCAGCAGGAGGAGCGTGTCGTTCGTGCTCGTGTCGCCGTCGACGGAGATCGCATTGAAGCTGTCGTCGGCGGCCGAGCGCAGCATCGGCCGGAGCGCAGCGCTGTCGATGAGGGCGTCGGTGGTGACGAACGTGAGCAGCGTCGCCATGTTCGGATGGATCATGCCGGCCCCCTTGGCGATGCCGCCGATGCGCACGGAGCCTCCGGAGAGCGTCACCTCGCGCTGCGCGACCTTCGGCCGGGTGTCCGTGGTCATGATCGCCCGCGACGCATCGTCCCAGCCGCCTTCGGAGAGCGTGATCCGACCGATCGCCGGCAGGATGCGGTCCATCGGCATCGGCACGCCGATGACCCCCGTGCTCGCGACCGCGACGTCGTGCAGATCGACGCCCAGCAGCGCGCCGGCCGCTGCGGCCATAGCGACCGCGTCGCGCTCGCCCTGCGGGCCGGTGCAGGCGTTCGCGTTCCCGGAATTCACGACGATCCCCCGCAGGTGGCCGCGGCCGACGTGCTTCTTCGTCACGGTGCATGGCGCGGCGATCACCTGGTTGGTCGTGAAGACGCCCGCGGCATGGCAGTGTTCGGCGGTCGACGCGATGAGCGCGACGTCGAGGCGCGTCGTGCCTTCGTGCTTCACGCCCGCCGCGACGGCGCCGGCGACGAACCCGCGGGCGAAGGTGACACCTTGGCCGGTGCTCACGGCCATAGCGGCATCGCTTCCAGGCCCTGCGTCTCGGGCAGGCCGCACATCACGTTGAAGTTCTGTACCGCCTGGCCGGCCGCGCCCTTCACCAAGTTGTCGAGCACGCCCACCGCCACGAGCCGGCGGTTGTCCAGGTCGACGATCGCGTGGATCAGGCACCAGTTGCTGCCAAGCGTCGCCTTCGTCGGCGGGAACGAGGGCGTCACCCGGACGAACGGCTCATCCGCGTAGTGCGTCGCGTACGCGTCGGTCACCTGCGCCGCCGTGACGCCGTCGCGGAGCGGCGCATAGCAGGTGGCGATGAGGCCACGCGTCATCGGAATGAGGTGCGGCGCGAACGTGAGGCGCGGGCCGGCGAGACCGAGGCCGACGAGCCCTTGCGCGATCTCCGGCGTGTGCCGGTGCGTCGGCACGCCGTACGTGCGGACGCTCTCGTCGACGGTCCCGTACAGGAAGGCATCGTCCACGACGTGTCCGGCACCGGACACGCCGGACTTCGCGTCCACGATGACATCGGTGCCGATCAGCTCGCCCTTCACCGCGGGCGCGAGCGCGAGCAGCGACGCCGTCGGGTAGCACCCGGGGTTCGCGACGATCCGCGCTTTCGGGAGCGCCGCGCGGGCGAGCTCGGTCACGCCGTAGACGGACTCCGCAAGGAGGTCGGGCGCGGGGTGGGTGTAGCCGTACCACTTCGTGTAGGCGGCGGCGTCCTTCAGCCGGAAGTCGCTGCCGATATCCACGATCCGCCGGCCATCCGCGAGCCACTGCGGCGCGAGCTTCGCGGCCTCACCCGCAGGCAGGGCGGTGAACACGACCTCGGCGTCACCGACGTCGCTGCCGATGACCAGCGACTCGGGGGCGTCGTGCAGGTGCGGCTGGACGTTCCGCAGCGGCTCGCCCTGATGGCTGCGCGCGATCGCGGCGACGATGCGCACGCCCGAGTGGCGCAGGAGCAGTCGCGCAAGCTCACCGCCCGCGTAGCCGGTGACACCGACGATGGCGACCTTCGTGGCCATCGCAAGATTATGCACCGGCGTGGATATTTATGCAACTAGCGTGTGGACGTGTTGGGCAGCAGCGGCAACGGCGGAACGAAGAGCGTCCCGTCGGCGAACGCACCGGAGACGTTCAGGACCGCCACGCTGCAGACAACGAAGGCGACGGCCGCCACAACGGCAGCCCCAACGGCGTTCTCTGTGGGCGTGCCGAGGCGCGTCCTAAGTGCCACGACCATCGCGACCAGCGCCGGCGCGCCAAGGAACACCAGTCCAAGGAACAGTCCCGACTTGCCAGGGTTCGCGTAGCGGCCGCCCGGATAGAAGGCCATGACCCACAGCGCCGTGGTCACCACGCCCCCGGCCGCGGCAGCGAGGTACGCCCACAAGATCGCGCGAGAGAGCGGCCGGCCGGAGGGCTCCCCTGGAGCCCGAAGGACCCCGACGACCGTACCCGCCGCGCTGACGAACGCTGCGTACCACCAGACCGGGGCGAAGCCGGTGGACAGCTGCGAGCTCATGACGAGAGCGAAGGCGACGTAGAGGGCGTAGCTCCCAGCGAGTCCCGCGACGAGCAGACCGATCGCCAAGGCGAGATCGACGGCGGCCGAGCGCGCGTCATGCGATCGCGCCCACAGGAACGCGCCGATCAGCATGGCGGCGGGCACGAAGACGAGCGGGCTCGAGACCATCGAGAGCACCGCGGTGAGGATGATCGTCGGAGCGAGCAGGACCGAGGCACGCCCGAGCGCTCCGCCTGCGACCGCCCGCGCGGCGGCAGCCGCGAACGCCGCGCAGAGGAGCGCGATGACGAGCACCCCGATCAGGGCCGGGAGTGCCGCCGGAGAGAAGGGCTCAAGACGAGTGCCGCAGCCGCCGAACGTCGCGGTCTGGAAGCAGGACGTGACCCGATAGGACCGGAACGCGAGCGGGACGAGCGCAAAGAGCGGGAGCACGGCACCGGCGACGAGCGCCAGGCGCGCGGGCGTCACTAGGGAAATATGCCCCGCTGCTCGATCGCCTTCGCCACCCGTTCGACGGCAACGATGAAGGCCGCCTCGCGGTAGGTCGCGTCGTAGGCCTTCGCCTTGGCGAGCACCGACTCCATCGCCCGGCGCATGTAGATCTCCAGGCGACGTTCGACCTCGTCCAGCTCCCAGTAGAACTGCGCGCGGCTCTGGACCCACTCGAAGTACGACACGACGACGCCGCCGGCGTTCGCGAGGATGTCCGGCACGATCGTGACCCCGCGTCCCGTGAGCATGCGATCCGCCTCAGCGGTGACCGGTCCGTTCGCGCCTTCGACGATGATCGGGGCGCGGATGCTCGACGCGTTCTGGGCGGTGATCTGCGCTTCGAGCGCCGCCGGGATGAGCACGTCGACGTCCATCGCGAGGAGCTCGTCGTTGCTGAGGCGCGCGGCGCCGGGCAGGCCGTCGAGCGTGCGCTGCGAGTCGCGCTTCAGGTGCTCAATGGCCCTCGCGACGTCGAGGCCCTTGGCATCGACGTAGCCCCCGGTCACATCGGAGATCCCGACGATCCGGCACCCAGCCTGGGACAGCGCGAGCGCCGCGAAGCTGCCGACGTTGCCGAAGCCCTGCACCGCGACGCGCGTTCCCTCGATCTGCTTCCCCATCCGGCGCAGCAGCTCCAGCGTCACGAACGCCACGCCGCGACCGGTGGCCTCGTGCCGCCCGCGCGAACCACCGAGGTCGACCGGCTTGCCGGTCACGACCTCCGGCGAGTGCTTGCCGGTCATCATCGTGACCGTGTCGACGATCCAGGCCATCGTCTGCGCGTCGGTGTTCACATCCGGCGCCGGGATGTCCTGCTCAGGACCGATGATCGGCAGGATCGCGACCGTGTAGCGCTTCGTCAGCCGCTCGAGCTCCCGTTTGCTGTACGTGCGCGGGTCGATCGCGACGCCACCCTTCGCGCCGCCGAGCGGCAGGTCCGTGACCGCGCACTTCCAGGTCATGAGCATCGCGAGGCCCGATACCTCTTCGAGGGTCACCGACGGGTGGAACCGGATGCCCCCCTTCCCGGGCCCTCGACCGGTCGAATGCTGGACTCGATAGCCGGTGAAGACCTCGAGGCTCCCGTCATCCATGACGACCGGCACCGAGACGATGAGCGCGCGCTCATTCGTCCGGAGGAAGCGGTGCATCCCCGGGTCGAGCCCCAGCGCTTTCGCCGCGGCATCCAGCTGCCCGAGCGCGCCCGCGAGGAGCTCCCCACCGGGATTCGTGACATCCGGCATCTTCAGCGCGCTCATGTCGCGAACACCTTCTCCACCTCGATGGTCGGGGGCGCGATCACGTAGCCGAGCTTCGCGTTGATCCCGCGCATCGGCGCGTTGGCTTCGTCGTTCGTCGTTCCGAAGATCTTCGTGCCGCGGGCCTTCAGCCGTTCGAGGATCGCCAGCTTCATCGCCAGCGCGATGCCTTTGCCGCGCTGCGACTTGTCGACGCCGGTGTAGACCGTGTACGCGACGCCTTCGGGGTCGATGATCGTGATCGACGTCCCGACGACGCGACCGTCCAGCATCGCGATCACCGACGCGTCCCGCGCGAAGGTCTCTCCCTCGAAGTACACCTCGCGCACCGCTTCGAACGGCGGCGGGGGCGGCATCGGCTCCGGCCGCGGGATGTCCATCTGGGTCGTGGAGAGCGACTCGTACGTCGAGCGCTGGAACGCGACCTTGTCAGTGGCCTCGCGCTCGAGCACGTCGTATCCGGCGATACGCACGCCCGCGCGCGAAGCGAGCGCCTCAGGCCGATCGAATCCCGACGCGTCGAATGCAGACACGTCGAGATACGAATCAAAGCGACGGTGGAATTCGCGGTACCCGTGCTTCTCGGCGAAGCGGATGCCGTCGGCCTCCTCGCCGCGGACGGCGCCCTGCAGCTTCGACGCGCGCTTGGACCTGACGTGAGCCTCGAGCCGCTCGAGCATCTCTGTGCCGAGGCCTTGGCCGCGCCGATCCGGCACGACGCGGATGTTCGCGCGCCAGCGGTTCTGCCCGCCCCCGAGCACGCCACCGTCCGACGCGGTCGCCGCTGCGACGAGCGCGCCTGTCGGATCGTCGGCGACGAGGATGAGACGGTTCGGCTCGGGGTTGGCCGCTTCGAAGCGCCGCGCGAGCTCCACGGTCTGCGTCCGGCCGGGACGCGCGTAGCGATTCTGGAACTCCACGAGCCGATCGAGGTCGGCCGCGGTGCCCTCGCGGATGGAAAGCCCGGCGATCACGCGGACGAGTCTAGGGGCGGTCATCGCGCTGGCGCGCTTCGGCGAATCTACCGGGCGTGAGTACGCGCGAGGTCGTACAGAGCGCGCTCGGAACCCCCAACGAGGTCTCGGCCTCGTGTCGAAAGCCGAGCCCCATCCGAGAACACGAGCTGGGTATCGAAGCCCTCGGCCCGCTCCGCGAAGCCGACGGCCAGCGGGGTCACGTCCACGAGCTCCGCCCAGGAGCGGTCGTGAGAGATGAACGGCAGGCCAGAAGCTTCGTGGATCCCTTGTTCGTCGAGCACCGTGCGGGCGAAGGCCGAGGGGAGAAGCGTGCCGAGCGCGACGGCGGCGCCGAGCGCGGCGATGGCCGGCGCCAGCATGAGACGGGCGATGATCTGCCGGGCGCCATCCTCGGCGCCATACGAATTCCGGTGCCAGCCGCGCCTGGTGCCGCGGGCCCACGCCGTGGCGGAAGGGCCGAGCACGAGCCGGCCGACAGCGACCGCGAGCGCGATGGCTGCGGCGACCGCGCAGACGATCACGCGCGGATCGAAGAACGCGATGCGCGGGAGGATCGCGAACGTGCCCGGCGCCGGCTCGATGCGCGCGGCGATCATGACGATCGTCGGCAGCGCCGTGACGAGAACGACAGCTGCGACCGCGGCGAACGCGCCAATGGCGAGCGGTACGACCGGATCGTCCGCGTCTGCGAAGTTCTCGAGGGTCCGGTCGATCCCGAGCGTGAGCTCGTGGAGTGCACCGGCGCCGGGCTCGAGCGTGCCGGCGCGGCCACCTTCGAGGACCCGGGCGAGCAGCGGCGCGAGGTCCGGCTCGGTGACGCCGTCCAGGGCGACGCCCATGGTGAGCGTGCCACCCGGCGAGATGACCGTCACCCGACCGCGGTCGACGAAGATCGAGCGGGCGTCAGGCCACGAGATCATCTGCCCGTCCACCCGGATCCCGGACGTATCGACCTCGCAGACCGCGTCACGTTCGGTGCGGCCGGTCCGGACGCGGACAGCCTGGCGGACCAGGGCGCCGGGGCGCGCGACGTGGATCGGCTCATCGCTCGGGCGCGCGCGCCCGATCGCCGCAAGCCGTTGGTTCACATCAGTGAGAACGTCCGGCGTGCCCGGGCGTCACGCGCTCGAACCGGAGGTACTCCCCGGGGACCGCCTGCGCGACGATCCCGAGGTCGGCGTGGACGACCGTGGCGATGATCGGATAGCCACCGGTCGTTTGGTGATCGGCGAGCAGGACGATCGGCGCCCCGCCGCGCGGCACCTGAATGGCCCCGGCGACGATACCGCACGTCAGCAGATCCTCGGCCGGGGGCAGCAGGGCTGTGCCGGACAGGCGCACACCCATCCGGTCGCTTTCGGGTAACACGCTGTAGGGATCGGAGAAAAGTCCCCTCACGCTCGCGCTCGGGAAGCGCGCGTCGTGCGGCCCAGCGACCGCTCGCGCGACCCCGCCGTACAGGGGCGCGGCGATGCGCCGCCCGGCGCCTTCGACGCCCGCGTCCGAAGGGCCGAGAGGCAGCTCGTCGCCTGACACGAGCAGCCGGGGCAGTGGACCGAGCGCCGCGGCGAGATACGTCGCGCGCGACCCGAGGACCGCGGGCAGCGCGATGCCTCCGCTCAGGGCGACGTACGCGAACCGAGTGAGCGCCGAGCCTTCGACGACCACTTCCTCGCCCGGCCGCGCGAGCACGCTCGTCCAGCCGGGCACCTGTCCGCGGGTGCGAATGCGGACGTCCCGCCCGGTGGCGGCGACGATCCGGCGGTCATCGCAGCGGAACGCGAATGGGAGGCCGACGATCTCGACAGCCGCGTCGCCCGGATCGCAGCCGGCGAGATCCAGCGCAGCGGCGAACGCGATCGGATCGGCGGGGCCCGAGGGTGGGATGCCCTCGCGCGCGTGCCCGGTCCGGCCGCGATCCTGGATCGTGGCCCGCAGGCCGGGCGCGATGATGCGCATCACCGCGGCACGAACCGCAGCCGGTCGCCGGCGCGAATGAGCGCGGCCGGCTCACGGGCCGGATCAAAGACCGCGATCTCGGTGCGCCCGATGAGCCGCCACCCACCCGGTGAATCGACGGGATAGACGAGGGTCTGTCCCGTCGCGATCCCGACAGACCCCGCCGGGACGCGTGGCCGCGGCGACGGGAGCCGCGGTGCGTCGATCCGTGGGTCGAGCATCCCGCAGTACGCGAGGCCGGGCATGAAGCCGAGGAAGAACGCCCGGTACTCGCGGCCGCTGTGCAGCGCGATCAGCTCCTGGGGCGACAGACCGGAGCGCTCCGCCGTCTCCGCGAGATCGGGCCCGTCGTACCACGTCGGGATCTCGATGAGCCGCCCGGCCCGCGACGCGTCCGCTGCGGGCGGAGCGGCCGCGAGCGCCGACGCGGCCGCGTCGGCGTCCTGCCGCGACGTGCGCGCGGGATCGAACGCGACGACGACCGACGCAAAGGCCGGGATCGCCTCGCCCAGGCCACGCTGCTCCCACGCGTCGGCGATCGCCCGCGCCGTATCGATGATCGACGGGTCGATGCGTTGCTCGAGCTCTATGAGAAAGGCACGATCGCCGAACGGTCGAATGGTCATCCGGCGCGATGCACGCCGATGCCGGCCGCCACGAGCGCGGCGCGCGCGGCGCGCAGGATCGCCGGCGCGCCCAGCGTGTCGCCATGCACGCAGAGCGTGTCCACCGCGAGCTCTAGGAATGTGCCGTCGCTCGCCCGGACCCCACCCTCGCGCATGAACGACACCGCTTGGGCGGCGGCACGTTCGGGATCGGTGATCACGGCGTCGGCATGCGTGCGCGAACGGAGCGACCCATCCGGCTCGTACGCGCGGTCGATGAACCCTTCGCGCGCCACGCGCAGGCCGGCCGCGCGTGCCTGGCGCTCGACCGCCGAGCCAGGGAAGACGAAGAGCAGGAGGTCCGACGCGGTGCGCCGCACCGCGTCGACGATCGCGCCGGCAACGCCCTCGTCGTGCTGCGCCGTGTTGTACAGCGCGCCGTGGGCCTTCACGTGCGTGAGATCGGTGCCCAGGGACCGCGCGACGGCGCGGAGCGTGTCGATCTGCAGGACCAGATCGGCCGTTAGCTCGGGCGCAGGGATCTCCAGCGCCTTCCGGCCGAAGTTCGCGCGATCGCGGTAGCCCGGATGGGCGCCCGCGGCGACGTGGCTCGCGATCGCGAGCCGCACGGTCTCGCGCATGGAGCGCTCGTCTCCCGCGTGCGCGCCACACGCGATGTTCGCCGACGTGATGAACGGCATGATCTCCCGCTCAGTGCCGGCGCCCTCAGCGAGATCCGAGTTGAGATCAACGACCCGACCTGTGGCCTTCACGGCCGGACCACGACGAGGCGGCCGATACCCGCGCCGCCATAGAGCGTGACTGAGGGCCCGCCCTGCGGCGGAACGAAGGCGATGTCGGTCGTCGCGCTGCGAGTGAGCGTTCGCGTCACGACGATCCCCTCGTCGAGCCAGAGCACGACGCCGACCCCGAGCACATCCGAGATCGGACGCACCGTCCCCGCCTCGGGATCGACGATGGCGAGCATCGCGTCGTAGGGACTGGTCTCGTCGTATCTCGCGGCCGCGATCCGCGTGCCTGTGGGATCCCACGCCCCACCGCCGAATGCGACGGTCCCCAATGCGCTGCGCTCCGCGACCGCGCGCGATGTCATCGCGACATCGTCGAACGCGACGAGCGATCCGCCGGGTCGTCCGGCGCAACACCCGCCCACCGACAGCAGGATCCGCGGCTGCCGGAGGCGCCACGAGACGACTCGCGCGACGTCGTCGAGATGCCGGCTCGCCCCGGTCGCGATGTCGAGGATCTCCGCGGAGCCGCCGGCCTGGCCCCTTGTCCAAATGAGGCCGCGACCGTCGGGAGCGATCCCCTCGAGCTGGCCGAACCGGTCGAGCGTCGCGATGGTCGCCCTGCCTTGACCGTCCGATCCGATCCGCTCCACCGCTCCCAGGCTGTTCCCTTGCGACGACCCGAAGAAGATGGAGCGGCCATCGATCGACCAGACCGGCGCCGAGACGGAGGCGCTCGGGTCCGCAGGGGTGATCCACCGACCGGCCGCCGAGGCGATGTCCCATACGGCGATGCGGAGGCCTGTAGCGGTGCCGACCGCCACCGCGAGCGCGCCGCCGTCCGATCGTAGGTCCCAGCCTTGTCCCGTAAATGTCACAAGACGCGTCGGTTCGCCGGTCCTGCCGTTCGGGCCGAACGGCACGGCGACGAGCGTCGCCGATGGACCGCCCTCGTTCGTCGAGAACATCAGAGTCGGTCCCGTCGGCCGCCAGCCGTTCGCGAGCGGGCGGAAGACCTGCGAGAGCTCGGTGATCGGTGTCGGTGTCGGCGGGAGGGTCGAGGTAGCTCGCGCAGTGGCCGCGGCAGTCGGGGTGGCCGTAGGCGCGGCGCTCGAGCTCGCGGCTGACGGCGTACTCGTGGGCGCCACCGCGGCGGGCGCCGAGCATCCGGCGATCGTCAGCGCGAACAGCGCGGCGACCACGAAACGCATGCCGTCAGGGTAAGAGCAGGGCCTGGGATCGCTCTCAGGCCCTTCGCCGATCGCGGATTCTCTTCGCGCTAGATGAATAGAGGCGCGAGCACGAGCGTGATCGTCGCGAGAAGCTTGATCAGGACGTGGAGGCTCGGGCCGGCGGTGTCCTTCAACGGGTCGCCGACCGTGTCGCCGACGACGGCCGCCGCGTGCGCCAGGGTCCCCTTGCCCAGCACCATGCCCGAAGCGTCCTTGAGCATGCCGGACTCGATGTACTTCTTGGCGTTGTCCCACGCTCCGCCGCCGTTGTTCAGGACAGTGGCGAGGATGACACCGGCCATCGTGCCGACCATCAGCAGGGCCGCTTCGGCCTCCGCCTTCAGGAGCACGCCGACGATGATCGGGGTAGCGATCGCGATGACCCCCGGCGGGATCATGTTCTTGAGCGCGGACTGCGTGGTCAGGTCGACGACG
>DATCPY010000141.1:0-3943 GCA_036569845.1 Candidatus Limnocylindria bacterium
CAGACCGCGATCTCCGACATCCTTCAGGTGATCTCGAGCTCGCCGACAGATGTCCAGCCGGTCCTCGACACGATCGCGGAGAGCGCGGCGCGGTTCTGCGGGGCCGACGATGCGGGCGTGGTCGTCGTAGGCGAGGACGGGAACTTCCAGCTGACCGAAACCGTTGGCCGCGTCCCCCAGGCAGCGCATGTGTTCTCGCTCGTCGGGCGTACGGTGACGGCGCTCTCCATCCAGAACGCTCGCCTGTACAACGTCGCAGACATGGAAGCGCTGAGCGATGACGAGTTCGGCGATGGAAAGCAGTACGCGAGAGAGATGGGCTATCGCGCATTCCTCGCGGCGCCGCTGCTGAAGGACGGTCGAGCGATCGGTTGCATCCAGCTGCGGCGTAACGAGCCGGGCGCGTTCTCCCCCGCGCAGGTCGACCTCGTCCAGACCTTCGCCGCGCAAGCGGTCATCGCGCTCGACAACGTTCGGCTGTTCAACGAGACGAAAGAGTCGCTCGAACGACAGACGGCGGTGAGCGACATCCTGAAAGTGATCTCGGCGTCGCCGACCGACATCCAACCGGTCCTCGACGCGATCGCCTCGAGCGCAGCACGATTCGCAATGGCCGAGGATGCGTCCGTCCTGCTCGTTCGCGGCGACCACGCCGTCCCGTCAGCACATCATGGCCCGGTCTCGATGCCGACCGCGTCGCCGCTTGATCGCGCGTCGGTCACGGGCCGCGCGATCCTCGATCGGCGGACGATCGTCTCGACCGACGTCACCGCCGACGATGAGTTCCCGCAGAGCAAGGCGTTCGCGCTGGCCGACGGCGGCAGCGGGCAGCGCGCCGTCCTTGCAGCGCCGCTGCTCGTCAAGGATCGGGCCCTCGGTGCCGTGGTCCTCCGGCGCCGCGAAGCCGTACCGTTCACGGACCGCCAGGTCGAGCTCGTGCAGACGTTCGCTGACCAAGCCGCGATCGCGATCGAGAACGTCCGACTCTTCAACGAGACGAAGGAGGCGCTCGAGCGGCAGACCGCGATCAGCGAGATCCTGCGGGTGATCTCCGCGTCACCCACCGACGTCCGGCCGGTCCTCGAAGCGATCGTCGAGAACGCGCTGCGGTTCTGCGCCGCCGAGAACGCGATCGTCATGCTTCCGGCCGGCGACCACTTGCGGCTGGCCGCGCACCGCGGACCGTTGCCTCTCCCGAGCGACCTGCGCTACCCGAACGACGGGACCTCCATGAACTCCCGTGCCTTCCTCGAGGCGCGGACCATCGCGGTGCAAGATCTGCAAACCGAGGCCGAGTTCCCGCGCGGTGCTGAGAACGCGCGGGCCGGCGGCTACCACGCCGTCGTGGTCGCGCCGCTCCTCCGCGATGGGGTGGCCATCGGCACGATCGGGCTCCGGCGCTCCGAGGCCCGGCCATTCAACGAGCGCGAGGTCGGTGCGTTGGAGACGTTCGCGACCCAGGCCGTCGTCGCGATCGAGAACGTCCGGCTGTTCAACGAGACGAAGGAGGCGCTCGAGCGGCAGACCGCGATCGGCGACATCCTCCGAGTCATTTCCGGTTCGGTCACCGACATTCAGCCGGTGCTGGACGCGATCGCGTCGAGCGCGGCGCGGTTCGCGGCCGCGGAGGACGCCTCGGTACTGCTCCTGAACGGTGACCACGCCATGACGTCGGCACACTTCGGGCCGCTTCTCATGCCGCCTTCCGTGACGCTCGAGCCCGGCTGGGTGGCGGGCCGCGCGATCCTCGAGGTACGCACCATCCAGCTCGAAGACGCGACCACCGCGGGGGACGAGTACCCGCTCAGCCAGGCGGCCGCGCTGCGAGGCGACCATCGGGCCGTATTGGCGGCGCCGCTCGTGCGTGATGGAAAGCCCCTCGGCGTGATCGTCCTCCGCCGACACGAGCCGCGTCTCTTCAGTGACCGGCAGGTCGAGCTCGTCGAGACGTTCGCCGATCAGGCGGCGATCGCGATCGCGAACGTTCGCTTGTTCAACGAGACGCAGGAGGCCCTCGAGCGGCAGACGGCGACAGGCGAAGTGCTCAACGTGATCAGCCGCTCGGCATTCGAGATCGGCCCGGTGCTACAGACGATCGCCGACTCGTCGCTTGTGCTCTGCCACGCTGACTTCGCGCTGATCTGGCAGCGCGATGGAGATGCGTGGTTCTACGACACGGTGGCCGGTGACAAACCTGGGACGGGTCGCGGCCCGATCCGTGGCGAACGCCGCGTCTGGCAGGCGGATCGGCCGACGACGATCTCGCGCGCGATCGAACGGCGCAAGACCGTCCACGTGCCCGACGTGCTCGAAGATCCGGCGCTGCGATCGCCGGACGGCAGGAGCGAGGCGCGAACGCGGCTCGCGGTCCCGATCCTGAAGGACGCCGAACCGATCGGCGTGATCCAGGTCAATCGACGCGAGATGGCTCCATTCAGCGATCGCGAGATCCAACTAGTCGAGTCGTTCGCGACGCAGGCCGCGATCGCGATGGAGAACGTGCGCCTCTTCAAGGAGACCCAGGAATCTCTCGAGCGGCAGACCGCGACGAGCGAGTTGCTCGCCGCGATGAGCGAGAGCGCGTTCGATCTCAAGCCCGTGTTCGAGATGGTCCTCGAGAAGTCGCTGGCGCTGTGCAAGGCGGAGTACGGCTGGATCCGGCAGTTTGACGCGGAGGGAGGCTCGGCCCTGGCGGCGGACCGGCGACCCGACAACGCCCCACCTATGCCACCGGTTTTCAGCGGCACGAGTTCGACCCTCCCGACGATGAAGTCGGTGATGGCACGTGCGTATCGCGAGCGACGGACCGTTCACGTCGCGGACATCACGGCCGATCCGACGGCCTCGGAGTCCAGGGCGATGATCGCCATCGGCGCTCGCACCGGCCTGGGGGTCCCTCTGCTCCGAGGTGATGACGTGCTGGGCGTCATCATCCTGGTGCGTCTGGAGGTCCGTCCGTTCGAGCCGCGGGAGATCGAGCTCGTCGAATCGTTCGCCCGTCAGGCTGCGATCGCGATCGAGAACGTCCGCCTGTTCAAGGAGATCCAGCAGAAGTCCGCGCAGCTCGAGGTCGCGAACCGGCACAAGACCGAGTTCCTCGCGAACATGTCGCACGAGCTGCGCACGCCGCTCAACGCGATCATCGGCTTTTCCGAGGTCCTGTTGCAGCGGATGTTCGGCGAGCTGAACGAGCAGCAGGCCGACTACCTGGAGGACGTGAAGAGCTCCGGGCAGCATCTGCTCACGCTGATCAACGACATCCTCGATCTATCCAAGATCGAAGCCGGCCGGATGGAGCTCGAAGCGGCGCCCTTCTCGCTGGTCGCTGCACTGAACAACGCTGTGACGCTCGTGCGAGAGCGCGCGCAAAGCCACGGGATCAAGCTCCAGCTCGATGTCGCGCCGGAGCTCGACACGATGGTGGCGGACGAGCGCAAGGTGAAGCAGGTCGTGGTGAACCTCCTGGCGAACGCCGTGAAGTTCACGCCCGATGGGGGCACCGTCACGCTGAGCGCCGCCCGCGAGAACGGCGAGGTGCGCCTCGCGGTGCACGACACCGGGATCGGTATCGCGCCGGAGGACCAGCAGCGGATCTTCGAGGAATTCCAGCAAGCCACGCACCAGGGCGAGCGGTCACGCGAGGGCACCGGCCTTGGCCTGACCCTGTCGAAGCGGATGGTCGAACTGCACGGCGGAACGATCTCGGTCGAGAGCGAACCTGGAAAAGGCAGTACGTTCACCGTCGCGCTGCCGCTGTTGAAGGAGTCCTGATGGCCAACGAGCTGATCCTGATCGTCGAGGACAACGAGAAGAACCTCAAGCTCGCCCGCGACGTGTTGCGCTTTCACGGCTATCGGACGGTGGAGGCGGTCGACGGCGAGTCCGCGGTCACGATGAGCGTCGAGCATCTCCCCGCGCTCATCCTCATGGACATCCAGCTGCC
>DATCPY010000142.1:0-9386 GCA_036569845.1 Candidatus Limnocylindria bacterium
CACGTTCTTCGTCTCGAACGGCCTGTCGTCGATGGGCTACGGCCTGCCCGCTGCGATCGGGCTGAAGCTCGCGCATCCCGACCGCGCGGTCGCGTGCATCCTCGGGGACGGCGGCTTCGCGATGAGCGTCGCCGAGCTCGAGACCGCCGCCCGGCTCGGCCTCGCCATCACCGTCGTGGTCCTCGCGGACGAGGCGCTCCAGCAGATCAAGGCCGGACAGGAGCGAAAAGGCTTTGCTGTGACCGGGACCACCTTCGGCGCGCTCGACTACCGCGCGCTCGCGACGGCGTTCGGCGCCGACGGCGTCGAGGCCCGGACGCTCGACGAATGCCGGGCGGCGTTCAGCGCCGCGTCACGGGCCACGCGGGTGACGCTCATCGCCGCCCACGTCGACCCGGATGGCTACCGGCTCTAGGTAAACTCAGGCTGCCCATGACGACCACGACGAACGCTGTCGCGTCCGAGCTCCTCGAGCGGAACCGAGCCCGTCTCGCCCGCGCGGAGGGCCACCTCGAGCGCATCCGCGAGACCCAGGGGCCGTTCACGGTCGCGAGCGCGCTCCGCCCGTACAACGAGATCGGCATCGAGGTCTCGAGCGCGGCAAGCGAATGCGGGCTGATGGCCGAAGTGCATCCCGACCCAGAGGTACGCGCCGCGGCCGACACCATCATCCAAGAGCTCTCGGCCTTCACGACGCGGCTCGGCCAGGACCGGCCGCTCTACGAAGCCCTCGGCGGGGTGGACCCGGCCGCGGTCGAGACCGTCGCCCGGCGCGTGATCGAGCTCGCACGGCGCGACATGCGGCGCACCGGCATCGAGCTCGGGGCAGCGGACCAGGAGAAGGTCCGGACCGTGCGCGCGGAGCTCGTAAAGGTGGAGCAGGAGTTCGCGAAGAACATTCGCGACGACGTCCAAGAGGTGGCGCTCGAGTCACGGCAGCTCGACGGCCTGCCGGCGGACTACGTCGCGGCGCATCCGGCTGACGCGAGCGGCACGGTGCACGTCACCACGAACTACCCGGACCTCATTCCGTTCCTCACGTACGCGACGGACGGATCGGCGCGCAAGGCGCTCACGATCGTGAACAACACCCGGGCGGTGCCGGCGAACATCCGGCTGCTCGAGCAGATGCTCGCGAAGCGCGCCGAGCTGGCGAGGCTGCTGGGCTACGCCAACTGGGCCGAGTACGCCTCAGAGGACAAGATGACCGGCTCCGCGAGCGCGATCCGCGACTTCATCGACCGCGCGCTGGCGGCATGTCGCGAGAGCGCCGCCGCCGAGTACGCCGACCTCGTGGACGAGAAAGGCAGCGAGCCGATCGGGACGTGGGACGCCCAATATCTGATGGAGCGGGTCAAGGCGCGGAAGTACAGCTACGACGGCCGCGAGCTGCGCCCGTACTTCGAGTACCGGGCGGTGCGTCAAGCGATCCTCGACCTCAGCAGCGAGCTCTTCGGCCTCACCTTCACTCCTGTTGACAGGGCCCTGTGGCACCCGTCGGTCGAGACGTTCGCGGTCAGCGTCGATGGGCGGGAGATGGGCCACATCTCGCTCGACATGCACCCGCGCGAGGGCAAGTTCAAACACGCCGCCTGCTTCACCCTCGTCCCGGGATTCAAGGGCCGCGCGAAGCCCCACGGCGTGCTCGTCTGCAACTTCCCGGACCCGAGTGCGCAGCAGGGCCCCGCGCTGATGCAGCACTCGGAGGTCGTGACGTACTTCCACGAGTTCGGCCATCTGGTCCACGGGATCGTCAGCGGGGAGATCGAATGGGCCCGCGTCCGCCGTCCGTCGGAATGGGATTTCATCGAAGCGCCGTCCCAGTTCCTCGAGGAGTGGATCTACGACTACGACGTCCTGCGCCGGTTCGCGAAGCACGTCGAGACCGGCGCGGTCATCCCGGAGGCCCTCGTCAAGAAGCTCCGCGACGCCCGGGACTTCGGCCGCGGGACGTTCGTCCAGCGGCAGCTCATGCTCTCCGCGATCTCGCTGCGGCTCCACGACCGCGATCCGCGCGGCCTCGACACGACCAAGGTGGTGTTCGACGCGTCTAAGGAGTTCTCGCCGATCGTCATGCCCGAGGGCACCGCGATGCAGGCGTCGTTCGGGCACCTCGAGGGGTACACGGCCCTCTACTACACGTACATGTGGTCGCTCGTGATCGCCAAGGACATGCACGGTGCGTTCCAGAACGGCCTGATGGATCTCGAGCAGGCGAAGCGCTACCGCGATCTCGTGCTTGCGCCGGGCGGGACCAAGCCCGCCGGCGAGCTGGTGAAGGACTTCCTCGACCGGCCGTACGGATTCGACGCCTTCCGCGAGTGGCTTGCGCCGCGCGACTAGCCCGGTCCGCGCGTCCCCATCGCCTTCGCCACCGCCGCGGCGAGCTCAGCCGGACGCTGCGTGCCGACGAGCACCTTCGCACCGCTCTTCAGGATGAAATGGACCCCCTCGTTGCCGCTCACGTTGTAGGTCATGCCGGCGAGGCCGAGGTGCACGCCCCAGCCGCCGGAATCGAACATCCCGTAGTGCATCGGCGCGTACTCGGCGACGTCGGCGAGCGCGATCCGGCGCGTCGGCCAGAGCCCGTGGAACCGGACGACCACCGCCTCGTCGGTGACCGTCGTCTCGAGCCTGGCGATCCCGAAGAGCGCGGCGACCGCGACCGCCACGCCGACGACGGCGATCGCGGCGGACACCGGTGCGCCGGGCGTGGTGAGCAGCGCCCAGACCGCGAATGCCACGGGCACCGCGATCGCCAACCACAGCCACGACTCGCGGAAGCGCTGCTCTTCGCGGAAATACGTCACCGGCCCGAACGCTAGCATCGCCCCATGGCCACCAAGCCCGACGTCGCGATCCCCGCCGGATCGCCGCCCGACGACCTCAAGATCGAGGACCTCACCGTCGGCACGGGCGCCGAGGCGACGGCCGGCAAGACCGTCGACGTGCATTACGTCGGCGTCGGATGGTCGACCAAGAAGCAGTTCGACGCATCGTGGGATCGCGGAAGCACGTTCTCGTTCCAGCTCGGTCAGGGCCGCGTCATCAAGGGCTGGGATCAGGGCGTCGCCGGCATGAAGGTCGGCGGCCGCCGGCGCCTGGTGATCCCGGCGAAGCTCGGCTACGGCGAGCGCGGCGCCGGTGCGGACATCAAACCGGGCGAGACCCTGGTCTTCGTCGTCGATCTGCTCGGGGTGCGCTAGGACCCGGACCGTCGTTCCCTTCGGCTTGCGGTAGCCCGAACGCAGCTCCGCATCGCAAGCCGCACGCAGTCCGCATCATTCTTCTTGGCCGCGACGACCCGCACGACGGCGACATCGAGCCCGGCGGTCAACGCCTCGAATCCTGCGGCGGCGTCCTCCGGCCGGCCCCACCACCCGACCCGCGAGAGAAGCGCGTCGGGGAGCCGGTCGGCGAGCGGATCGTCTTCAACGCCGCGATCGCGGAGCGCCTCGAGCTCCGTGAGCACGTCATCGAAGCCCATCCGCGCGAAATGCCCGCGATACCCCATTGCCGGGTCCCCGCCGGGACGGTTCATCGCGTAGGCGAGCACCATCTTCGCGAGCGCGCGCCGCGCGGCCGGCACGTCCGGATCGACGCACACGCGGATGTACTCGTGGATGCGCACGCCGCGCGGATCGCGGCCCGCGCTGAGCGCGCCGGCGGCGATGCGCTCGCGGCTCCAGAGGGTCTGCTCGGGCGAGCACCAGTTCAGGGCGGCGCCGTCATAGCGCGCGCCCGCGAGATGCAGCATCTGCGGGCCGAGCGCGCCGAGGTAAATTCGTCCATCGCCCAGCGATGGGCGAAGGGCGGACGCGAGGTCTCGCATCGTTCTGATCGGCGCGTCGCGCACGGTGCCGGCGCCGACGCCGAGGGTGAACCGGCCGGCCGTCCGCTCGCGCGTCTTCTTCGTGGCTGCGATGAGCTGCGCGGCGCTCCACCGTTGGACCGGCAGCACCGAGATGCCGGTCTCGAGGCCGCTCGCGGCATGCCAGCTGGCGCAAAGTGCGAACGGGTCGTCATCGTCGCGGGCCGGCGTCCAGAGGCTCGTGTATCCGAGAAGAGCGGCCTCGGCCGCGATGTCGGCGTGCTCTGTATCGGAGAGCACCAACCGGCCGTCGATCCCGAGGCCGGTTTCCATTCGCGGAACGGTAACCTCTCCCTAATGGGGAGCGAGGTCCTCGACGCGTTCCATCCGGCCGTCCGCGAGTGGTTCCGCACCGCGTTCCCTGGGGGGCCCACGCCCGCGCAGGCCCAGGCGTGGCCGGTCATCAGGAACGGCGACAGCACGCTCCTCATGGCGCCCACCGGATCCGGCAAGACGCTCGCCGCGTTCCTCGCGTCCATCGACCAGCTGATCCAGACGCCCGCGCGGGGCTGTCGCGTGGTCTACGTCTCGCCCCTCAAAGCGCTCGCGGTCGACGTCGAGCGCAACCTCCGATCCCCGATCGCGGGCATCCGCCACGCCGCCGAACGTCTGGGCATCGACGCCCGCGAGCCGAGCGTCGCGATCCGCACCGGCGACACGCCGGCGAAGGACCGGGCGCGTTTCAGGAAGACGCCCGTCGATATCTTCATCACGACGCCCGAGTCGCTGTACCTCGTGCTCTCCTCGTCGGCCGGGGAGGCGCTGCGTGACGTCGAGACGGTCATCGTCGACGAGATCCACGCCATCGTCTCTACGAAACGCGGCGCGCATCTCGCGGTCACCATCGAGCGTCTCGAGCGTCTCGCGGGCCGGCGCCTGCAGCGCGTCGGTCTCTCGGCGACGCAGCGCCCGCTGGACGAGGTCGCGCGATTCCTCGGCGGCTTCGACGCCGACGGCGCGCGTCCGGTGCGCGTCGTCGACGCCGGACACCGCAAGCCGCTTGAGCTCACCGTCGAGGTGCCGGTCGAGGACCTGGCGCGTCTCGGCGAGCCCCTCGCCTTCCGCAGCGGGCCCGCGGCCCGGGGCGATGCCCGCACCAGCATCTGGCCGGCGATCCACCCGCGCCTTCTCGAGCTCGTGCGTGCGCATCGCTCGACGCTCATCTTCGTGAATAGCCGCCGGCTCGCGGAGCGGATCGCGAATGCGCTGAACGAGCTCGCCGGCGAGGAGCTCGCGCACGCGCATCACGGCTCGATCGCGCGAGAGCAGCGGCTCCGCATCGAGGACGACCTCAAGGCCGGGCGGTTGCGCGCTCTCGTCGCGACGAGCACGCTCGAGCTCGGCATCGACATGGGCGCGATCGACCTGGTCGTTCAGGTCGAGTCGCCCCCCTCGGTCGCGAGCGGCATGCAGCGCATCGGGCGTGCCGGTCACCGCGTGGACGAGCCGTCCACCGGCATCATCCTTCCGAAGTACCGGGGCGACCTGCTCGCGTCGGCCGCGCTCACTGAACGCATGCATGCCGGGGCGGTCGAAGCGTCGCGCTACATCCGCAATCCGCTCGACGTGCTGGCCCAGCACATCGTCGCGATCGTCGGTCGCGATCCGATCAGCGTCGACGACCTCGAGCGCCTGATCCACGGCGCGGCGCCGTTCGCCGACCTTCCACGGGCGCAGCTCGAGAACGTCCTCGACATGCTCTCGGGGCGGTACCCGTCGGACGAGTTCGCCGAGCTTCGGCCGCGCATCGTGTGGGACCGCATCGGCGGCGCGATCCGCGCGCGCGAGGGCGCCGCGCGGGTCGCGCTCACGAGCGGAGGCACCATCCCGGACCGCGGGCTGTACGGCGTGTTCCTGGTCGGCGCCGAGCCCGGCAAGGGCCGCGTCGGAGAGCTGGACGAGGAGATGGTGTTCGAGACCCGGGTCGGCGAGACGTTCTTGTTGGGCGCGTCGAGCTGGCGCGTCGAGGAGATCACGCACGATCGGGTCCTCGTGTCGCCGGCGCCGGGCGTGCCGGGGAAGATGCCGTTCTGGAAGGGCGAGACCGCGACGCGCCCGCTCGAGTTCGGGCGCGCGATCGGTGCCCTCACGCGCGAGCTGCGCGCGACCGACCCCGAGACGGCGATCACGCGCCTGCGCGAGCGCCACGATCTCGACGAACGCGCCGCGCGGAACCTGCTCGAGTACCTTCGCGACCAGGTCGCCGCCGCCGGCGCGGTCCCTGATGACAAGACGATCATCGTGGAGCGCTATCTCGACGAGGTAGGGGACTGGCGCGTCTGCATCCTGACGCCGTTCGGCGGCAAGATCCACGCGCCCTGGGCGATGGCGATCGGCGCGATGGTCCGCGAGCGATCTGACGTCGACATCGACATCCTCTGGACCGACGACGGCATCGTCGCGCGCTTCCCGGAAGCCGAGCGTGCGCCCGATCCGCAGCTCGTGCTGCCTGATCCCGAGCGCGCGGAGGCGCTCGTCGTCGATCGGCTCTCCCAGACGCCGCTCTTCGCGGCGCGGTTCCGCGAGGCGGCGGCGCGCGCGCTCCTGCTCCCGCGTCGCTTTCCTGGCAGGCGGTCGCCGCTCTGGCATCAGCGCCGGCGCGCGGGGGAGCTGCTCGAGATCGCTTCGCGCTACCCGGCGTTCCCGATCATCCTCGAGGCCTACCGCGAGTGCCTGCAGGACGTGTTCGACATGCCCGCGCTCCTCGAGGTCCTGCGGGCGATCCGCAGCCGCGACATCCGGGTCGTCACCGTTGACTCGCGATCGCCGTCGCCATTCGCGTCGGCGCTGCTCTTCGAGTACGTCGGGAACTTCATCTACGAGGGCGACGCCCCTTTGGCGGAGCGCCGCGCGCAAGCGCTGACAGTCGATCCAGCGCAGCTTCGTCAGCTCCTCGGCGAGGTGGAGCTGCGCGAGCTCCTCGATGCGAACGCGCTCGCGGAGCTCGAGCTGCAGCTGCAGCACCTCGAGCCCGACCGAGCCGCGCGACACGTCGACGCGGCGCACGAGCTGCTCCTGCGGCTCGGCGACCTGACGCGCGACGAGGTCGTCGTGCGCTCGGTCCCCGGCGTTGGCGTGGATGAGTGGCTGTTCGAGCTGCAGCGGGACCGGCGCGCGATCGCGGTGCCGGTCGCGGGCGAGCCGCGCTGGATCGCGGCCGAGGACGCGGGCAAGTACCGCGACGCGCTCGGCGTCGTCGTGCCCCCAGGGCTCCCCGATGCGTTCCTTTCCAGCGAGCTGCGTCCGCTCAGTTCGTTGGTCCGCCGATACGCGCGGACGCACGGGCCGTTCACCGCGGTCGAGCTCGCCCGGCGCCTCGGTGTCGGCCCGGCGCTCGTGTCACGTGCGCTCGGCGAGCTCGCCGAGATCGGCACGGTGCTCGAAGGGGAGTTCCGTCCGGGTGCGAGCGGGGTCGAGTGGATCGACAGCGGCGTGCTCCGAACACTGCGGCAGCGTTCGCTCGCGCGTCTACGCAAAGAGGTCGAGCCGGTCGAACAGACCGCGCTCGCGCGGTTCGCCATCGCGTGGCACGGCGTGGACGCGCCGCGACCGGGTGAGGCCGCGCTCCTGGACGCGATCGCGCAGCTCGAGGGTGCGCTCGTACCGGCGTCCGATCTCGAGTCACGGATCCTCCCGTCGCGGGTCGCCGGATACGACGAGAGCGACCTCGACGGCCTGCTCGCATCCGGAGCCGCGATCTGGGTCGGCGGTGGCGCGATCGGGCCGCGCGACGGAAAGGTGGCGCTCTACCTGTCCGAGCACGCCCCGCTCGTCCCGGCGCCGTCGAAGAACGACGGCTCGGTCCATCAGGGCATCCGCGACGTGCTCGCGTCGCGCGGTGCGCTGTTCTTCCCGCAGCTCATGGCCGCCCTCGGTGGCGGTTTCGGGCCCGATGTGAAGGACGGGCTGTGGGATCTGGTCTGGTCCGGCGAGGTGACGAATGACAGCTTCCATCCGCTGCGCGCGTTCCTGCGACCGCCGGCCGTCCGCCATGCCCGCCGCCGCGGCCCGACGCAGCGCGGTCTCGCCGCCGATCTCGCCGGCCGCTGGTCGCTCGTGTCCGCCTATTCGGCCGAGGCCCAAGGCACGCCGACAACGCGGCTCACCGCGCGCGTCCAGCAGCTGCTCGAGCGGCACGGCGTGATCACGCGCGAGCTCGTGCAGTCCGATGGTGTCGAGGGCGGATTCGCCGCCGTGTACGCCGTGCTTCGCGGGATGGAGGAGGCCGGTCGCGTGCGTCGCGGCTATTTCGTCGCCGGTCGGGGTGCCGCGCAGTTCGCGCTCCCGGGGGCGGTCGACCGGCTTCGTGGCCTGCGCGAGCCCGGTGACGAGCCGGCGGTGGTCACGCTCGCGGCGACCGATCCCGCCAATCCGTACGGCGCCGCGCTGAGCTGGCCGGAGCGGGAGAAGGGCCGTAAGCCGATGCGCGTCGCGGGATCGCTCGTCATCCTCGTCGACGGCGCCCTCGCCGCGTACGTGGCCCGCGACGAGCACAGCGTGCTGACGTTCATCGAGGGTGAGGAGCCGGATGTCGCCCGCACCCGGGCCGCCGTCGCCCGCGCGCTCGCGGCCGAGGCCGTGCCCGAGCGGCGCGATCCGCTGTTCGTCGAGGAGATCGATGGCGCGCCGGTGGACGAGTCGGCGCTGGCCGAGCCGCTGCGAGCGGCTGGGTTCATTCGCACGCCGCGCGGGTATCTGCTGCGCAGTGCCTGAGGGAGACACCATCTTCCGCACCGCCGTCGTGTTGCGGCGTGTGCTCGCGGGTCAGCGCGTCACGGGGTTCGAGATCACCGCGCCGAAAGTCAGCCTGGCCGCGCGCGGCGAGCCGATCGTCGGGAGCCTCGTCGATGCCGTCGAGGCGAATGGAAAGCACCTGTTCATCATCTTCGGGACGCCCAAGCGCGTCGTATTGCACACCCACATGAAGATGAGCGGGTCGTGGCACGTGTACCGGACCGCCGAGCGCTGGTGGGAGCCGGAGTCGGAGGCGCGGGTCGTCATCCGCACCGAGAACGCCGTCGCGCCGTGCTTCCATCCGCCGATCGTGGAGCTGCTGACCGAGAAGGAGCTCGGCCTCCACCGCGTCGTGAGCCAGCTGGGGCCCGACATCATCCGCGACGAGTTCGACATGGATGAGGCGATCCGCCGTCTCCGGTCGAACGAGGATCGCGACATCGCGACGGCGCTGCTCGACCAGCGTGCGATCTCAGGCATCGGGAACGTCTTCAAGGTCGAAGCGCTGTTCCTCGGCCGCACGTCCCCGTGGGCGCAGGTGCGCGACCTCGACGACGCGAAGCTGCGCGACCTCGTCGAGCACGCGCGAACGCTGATCAGGCTCAACCGCGACGGCGGTCCGCGACGAACGCACTTCGCGCTCAACGCGAGCGAGCGGATGTGGGTGGACGAGCGGGCCGGCCTGCCGTGCCACGTCTGCGGGACGATGGTCGAGTCGGGTTGGCATCCCGACGAGGTGCGCAAGTCGTGGTTCTGCCGGACCTGCCAGAACGTCACGGAC
>DATCPY010000143.1:0-1669 GCA_036569845.1 Candidatus Limnocylindria bacterium
CCGTGAGGCCCTCCGGCGGTTCTTCGAGGTCGACCCGGAGAGCATCGCGGTGGCCTCCCTGCACGGGCTCACGCAATACGAGCAATACGCCCCCGCCGACGTCGCGAAGGCCATTGCCGACCTCGGCCTCGACCCGGAGAAGCCGGAGCCCCGCCGCTCGTAACGATCCTTTCGCGCAGGGTGGAACGAGCATTGCGCCGGTCGACAGCCGGCGCATAATCGCGCGGAATTCCGGCGCGGGAGGTTCAACAGGGTGGACGACGTGACCCAGCGGAAGATCGACCGGCGGACTCTCCTCAAGGGCGCGGCCGCCGCGGCGGCGATCCCCATCGCGGCAGCGTGTGTCGGCAACACGACCACAACGAGCGCAACGACCGCGCCTGCGGCGACGAGCGCGGGGGCGACGGCGGCACCGCCGCGGAAGCTCAGCGGCAACCTCAACATCCTCCAGTGGAGCCACTTCGTCCCTGACTTCGACACCTATCTCGACAAGTGGGCCGCGGCTTGGGGCGCCAAGAACGGCGTCACCGTGAAGATCGACCGGATCCCGCAGGCCGACCTGCCGGCGCGGTTCGCGTCCGAGGTCGCGGCGAAGAGCGGCCACGACCTGGTCGCGCACTTCGCGAACGGCCTGCCGGCCCTGTTCACCTCGAGCCTGGTCGACATCACGGACATCGCGGATCGTGCGGCGACCAAGTACGGCGGGTGGATCCCAGCGGGCGAGGCCATCGGCAAGGTGAACGGCAAGTGGTACGGGTTCCCGGACTTCCTGGTCCCGTTCCTCTCGTCGTGGCGCACCGACTACTGGAAGGCCGCCGGCTTCACCGGCGACCACCTCACGGACTGGCAGCAGCTCTTCGACTACGCGCCGAAGCTGAAGGCGGCCGGGAACCCGATCGGCACCGCCGTCTCGCAGACCTCGGACGCCGAGCACACCTGGCGGTCGCTCATGTGGTCGTACGGCGCGTACGAGTTCAGCAAGGACGGGAAGACCATCACCATCGACAGCCCTGAGACCCGCACGGTGCTCAACCTCGCGAAGGGGCTGTACGGCAACATGGAGCCCGCCGTCCTGTCTTGGGCCGACGTCGACAACAACACCTACCTGCAGTCGGGCAAGGGCGCCTGGATCTACAACCCGATCAGCGCGTACCGGACGATCCAAACCCAGAACCCGGATCTCGCCAACAAGATCAACGTCGAGAACCCCCTGAAGGGGGCGAAGGACCAGATCGCGTCGATCCAATTCACCGTCTACGGGATCTGGAACTTCTCGAAGAACATCGACGCTGCCCACCAGTTCCTGATCGACTACAGCGACGACTGGGAGGGCCAGTTCCTCGCGAGCAAGGGCTACAACAATCCGTTCCTGAAGGCGCACCAGAAGAAGCCGATGCCGGTCTTCGGCACCGAGACGAAGCTCAGCCACCTCCAGGACATCGCCAACTTCGTCCAGCCGGTCGGTTACCCGGGGCCGTCGTCGGGGGCGGCGTACGACGCCCTCAACACGCACACCATCACGGACATGTTCAGCGCCTTCATCACCGGCAAGTCGACCGCCGACCAGGCGATCGCGGACGCGACCAAGCGCCTCAAGGACTCTCTGACCAAGTTCCCGCTCTAAAAGGGGCGCGGCGGGGCCGGCCAAGCCGGGCCCGCCTCGCGCGCT
>DATCPY010000144.1:0-2970 GCA_036569845.1 Candidatus Limnocylindria bacterium
CGATGAGAGACTTCAGCAGCGATCCCGACCGCCAGGCGAACATCGCGTTCGCGCTCATCGTGCTCGGGATCATCTTCGTCGGCGGCCTGACGATCTGGCTCTTCTATGGAGCGCAGTTCTAGGGATCCGCAGCGCGACCAAGGGGAGGACGCGAATGGCCACGCCGCATCTGCAGAACTACATCGACGGCCGGTGGACCGACTCCGCGAGCGGCGACGCGTTCGAGGACCTCGATCCAGCGACCGGTGAGGTCATCGCGACGGCCACGAAGTCGACGAAGGCCGATGTCGACCGCGCGGTCGACGCGGCCCGTCGGGCCTTCGAGACCTGGCGCCTCTTCCCGGCGCCCAAGCGCGGCGAGATCCTCTACAAGGCCGGCGAGCTCATGCTGCAGCGCAAGGATCAGCTCGCCCGCGAGATGACCTCGGAGATGGGCAAGGTGCTCGCGGAAGCGCGCGGCGACGTCCAAGAAGGCATCGACATGACCTACTACACCGCCGGCGAAGGCCGCCGCCAATTCGGCGACGTCGTGCCGGCGGAGCTGCCCAACAAGTGGGCGATGTCGATGCGCACGCCGCTCGGCGTCGTCGCTGCGATCACGCCGTGGAACTTCCCGTTCGCGATCCCGACCTGGAAGATCATGCCGGCGCTCGTCCTCGGCAACGCCGTCGTGTTCAAGCCGGCGTCATACACGCCGATGCTCGCGGTCCGACTCGTCGAGCTGCTCGAGGAGGCGGGGCTGCCGAAGGGCGTGCTCAACCTCGTCCTCGGCCCGGGCGGGTCGCTCGGCGACGCGCTCGTCACCCACCCCGGCGTCGACCTCATCTCGTTCACCGGCTCGAGCGACGTCGGCGCGCACATCAGCGAGATCGCCGGGAAGCAGCTCAAGCGCGTTTCCGCCGAGCTCGGCGGAAAGAACGCGATCGTGGTGATGGACGACGCGGATCTCGATCTCGCGACCGAGGGCATCGTGTGGTCCGCGTTCGGCACATCAGGCCAGCGCTGCACTGCCGCGTCGCGCGTCATCGCGAACCGCGCTGTCGCGAACGAGCTCATCGACCGGCTCGTCTCGCGGGCGAACAAGCTGAAGATGGGGCACGGCCTCGACGCCGGCACGGACCTCGGGCCGGTCATCTCCCTCGACGCGCAGCAGAAGGTCCATAGCTACATCCCGATCGCCGAGAAGGAAGGTGCGACGGTCGCGGCCGGCGGCCGCATCCCGACCGAAGGCGCGCTCGGCAAGGGCTACTTCCACGAGCCGACGGTCCTCGTCGACGTGAAGCCGAACATGCGGGTCGCGCAGGAGGAGATCTTCGGGCCGGTCACCGCCGTGATCGAGGTGAAGGACATCGATGAGGCGATCCGGGTGGTGAACTCGACGAAGTACGGGCTGTCGTGCTCGATCTTCACCAGGAACATCAACAACGCGTTCCGGTTCATGCGCGACGCGGAGACCGGACTGGTGTACGTGAACGCCGGCACGATCGGCGCCGAGATCCAGCTTCCGTTCGGCGGCACGAAGTCCACCGGCAACGGTCACCGCGAGGCCGGCCGCGCGGCGCTCGACGTGTACGCCGAGTGGAAGTCGATCTACGTCGACTTCTCCGGCAAGCTGCAGCGCGCGCAGATGGACGACCAGAACGCGCCCGGCTAGCCCGGGAGCGTGAACACGATCCGCGTCCCCTGACCCGGCGCGCTCTCCGCGCGGATCGTGCCGCCGTGGGCCTCGACAAGGCCCTTCGCGATCGCGAGACCGAGCCCGGCACCGGGTGAATCGGTCGATCGGCTGAACCGGTCGAAGATCCCGCCCACCGCGTCCACCGCGATCCCCGATCCCGTATCCCGCACCGACACCTCGACGCGGTCCTTCGTCTTGCGCACGTCGATGGCGATGTACCCGCCGGCCGGCGTGTACCGCAGGGCGTTCGTGACGAGGTTCACGAGCACCTCGCGAACGCGAACGGGGTCGGCCTCGATCGTGGTGGCTCCCTCGGCCGACGAGCCCAGCCCGACGCTGGCACGACGGGCCTGCTCGGAGAACGCCGAGACGACATCGCGCGCGATCGATGCGACGTCGACCGCCTCGCGGTGCAGGGCGAGCGCCCCGCTCTCGGCGAGCGAGAGCGTGCGCAGGTCATCGATCAGCCGCGCGAGCACCTTCGTCTCTTCGAGGAGCGGCGCGATGTGCTCGCGATCCACGGGATGCACCCCATCCAGGAGCGCCTCGACGTTGCCCTGCATGACGGTGAGCGGCGTACGGAGCTCGTGGGTGACGTCAGCGAGGAGCTGCTTGCGCTGCGACTCATTCGCTTCCAGGCGCGCGACCATCGCGTTGAACGCGCGAGCGAGCGATCGCATCTCGCGCGGACCGCGCAGCGGCACCCGCGCGTCGTAGCTTCCCGCTTCGACCTGGCCGGCGGCCTCGATGAGATCGCCCACCGGCCGCGCCACGCCGCGGAACGTGCGGCCCAGCAGCACGATCGCGATGACGATCACAAGCGGGATGACGAAGAACTGGAATGGACCGGGGTGGTCGGCGAAGAAGGCTGGCTGGCCCTCGGGCCGGGCGAACCCGAGCGCTCCGGCGACCGCCCAGAACAACGTGAATGCGCCCGTGATCACCAGCGCCAAGAACGTGACGAAGAAGAGCGCCATCCGCCGGTAGAAGCGGCGCTGCATCGGATGCGACGACCGCATGCGCGGCGGAGGGAACGGCTCGTTCTCCGGCCACCACGCCGGCCGCGTGTCGTAGCCCCGCCAGCCGGGCCCGCTCATCGGTCGTCGTCCCGGAAGCGATAACCGACGCCGTGGACGGTCTGGAGATACCGCGGCTCACGTGGATCGACCTCGAGCTTCCGGCGGATGTTCTTCACGTGCGCGTCGATGGCCCGTTCGTACGACTCGAACGCGACGCCATGCACCGCATCCAGCAGCTGGGACCGCGTGAACACGCGGCCCGGCTCGCGCGCG
>DATCPY010000145.1:0-50069 GCA_036569845.1 Candidatus Limnocylindria bacterium
ATGCCAAAGGTCATCGGTATCGATCTCGGGACCACGAACTCGGCTGTCGCGTACATGGAGGGTGGCGAGCCGACGATCATCGCGAACGCGGAAGGCGGGCGGATCACGCCGTCGGTCGTCGCGTTCACGAAGAACGGGGAGCGGCTGGTCGGCCAGGTCGCGAAGCGCCAGGCCATCACGAACCCTGAGAACACCGTGTACTCCATCAAGCGTTTCATGGGGCGCCGCTTCAGCGACCCCGAGGTGCAGCGCTCGAAGAACCTCATCTCGTACAAGATCGCCGAGGCGTCGCACGGTGGCGTTGAGGTGGTCCTCACCGACGGCAAGCGGCTCTCGCCGCCCGAGGTGTCGGCGATGATCCTCGCCAAGCTGAAGACCGACGCCGAGGCGTTCCTCGGTGACAAGGTCACCCAGGCCGTGATCACCGTCCCGGCGTACTTCGACGATGCCCAGCGTCAGGCGACCAAGGACGCCGGCCAGATCGCGGGCCTCGAGGTCCTGCGGATCGTGAACGAGCCGACGGCCGCGGCGCTCGCGTACGGGCTCGACAAGAAGAAGGACGAGATCGTCGCGGTCTACGACCTCGGCGGTGGCACGTTCGACATCTCGATCCTGCAGCTCGGCGAAGGCGTCTTCGAGGTGAAGGCCACCAACGGTGACACCCACCTCGGTGGCGACGATTTCGACCAGCGGATCATCGATTGGCTCGTCGAGGAGTTCAAGAAAGACCAGGGCATCGATCTGCGGAACGACCGCCAGGCCCTGCAGCGTCTCAAGGAGGCCGCGGAGAAGGCGAAGATCGAGCTGTCCACGACGATGCAGACCGAGGTGAACCTCCCGTTCATCACGGCGGACCAATCCGGTCCGAAGCACCTCGTGATCTCGATGACCCGGAGCAAGCTCGAGCAGCTCGTCGGCGATCTCATCGAGCAGACGCTCGCCCCGGTGAAGCAGTGCATGAAGGACGCAGAGCTCACCCCGGAGAAGGTGAACGAGGTCATCCTCGTCGGCGGCATGACCCGCATGCCGCTCGTCGTCGAGACCGTGAAGAAGCTCTTCGGCAAGGAACCCCACAAGGGCGTGAACCCGGACGAGGTCGTCGCCGTCGGCGCGGCCATCCAGGCCGGCGTCCTCAAGGGCGAAGTCAAGGACGTCCTGCTCCTCGACGTGACGCCGCTGTCGCTCGGCATCGAGACCCTCGGTGGCGTGGCGACGAAGCTCATCGAGCGGAACACGACCATCCCGACCTCGAAGTCGCAGGTCTTCACGACCGCGGCCGACGGGCAGACCCAGGTGGAGATCAACGTCGTCCAGGGCGAGCGCGAGCTCGCCGCGGATAACAAGAGCCTCGCCCGGTTCATCCTCGATGGCATCCCGCCGTCCTCGCGGGGTGTCCCGCAGGTCGAGGTCAGCTTCGACATCGACGCGAACGGCATCGTGAACGTCCGCGCGAAGGACAAGGCGACCAGCAAAGAGCAGCACGTCACGATCACCGCGACGAGCGGACTGGCGAAGGACGAGGTCGAGAAGCTCGTCCGCGACGCCCAGACCCACGCTGAGGAAGACCGCCGCAACCGCGAGCGGATCGAGACGCGCAACGAGGCCGACAACCTCGCGTACCAGTCCGAGAAGGCGCTTCGCGACGCGGGCGACAAGGTCCCCGCCGACGTGAAGACCGAGGTCGAAGAGAAGGTCGCGGCCGTGAAGGACGCGCTCAAGACCGACGACACCGAGAAGATCAAGTCCGCGGCCGAAGCGCTGCGGCAGTCGTCCACCAAGATCGGCGAAGCGATGTACAAGGCCGATCAGGCGGCGCAGTCCCAGCCCGGGCAGACCGAGGGCGAGCCGGCCGGCGCAACTGCAGGCACGGACGGCGCTAAGAAGGACGACACCATCGAGGGCGAGTTCAAAGAGCAGAGCTAGCGATAGCCGAGTTCGAACGAAGGGCGGGCGGCGAGCAAGCCGCCCGCCTTTTGTGTCTTACGGTCGGCAAGCGAGCAGGGCGCACCATATCCGCGTGCTCCGCGAAGGCTTGCGCGCGGAAGTCCCAGCGGCGTTCGACCTCGCGGCGCGCGCCCGACGGCCCGCGGTCAGCCGGATGGCGCCCGCGCTCGCTGCACTCGGCGCGCTCGGCGTCGAGTCGCTCACCTTCGCGACCATCCGCACCGTGCAAAGTGTGGGCCTCTACACCTCGGGGAATTACCTGTTGCGCAACATCGAACCGCTCACGGTCCTCGGTTATGCGCTCGGGATGGTCTTCGCGTTCGGCTCGGCGCGCTGGCGCGGTGCGGTGGCGGCGGTCGGGCTGTTCGTGGCGATGTGGGTCGAGCAGTTCTGGCTCAGCGCGCCTGCTCTACAGACGTTCTGCGATCGCAACGGGACCCCATGCGATCTCGCGGCGATCGCTTGGCCGCAGCTCTGGCCGCAGCTCCTGGGGATCGCCCTCGGCCTTCTCGCCGTCCGGGCCGTGCGCCAGGGGAGGTCCGCGCATCGCGGCGCTTGCGCTTGGCATCGGGGTCTTCGCGCTCTCGTTCTCCGTCGGGCGGCTCGCTTTCGTGCCGTTCCTTGGCTTCGCTCCGCTGGGCGAGGCCGCACGTGGCGCGGTCAACACGGTGATCGGCGTGCAGCTCCTTGGTGCGGCCGTAGCGGGGCTCATCATCGGCGCGCTCGGGAAGCGCCGCGCGATCGATGCTTTTGTGCTCGTCATCTACTTCGTCGGCCCATGGTCCCCGCAGCTCCGAGCCCCGGATCTGTTCTACGGCCCATTCATCCTCGCCATCGACTGGCAGTTCTTCATCCCAGTCGGGTACGCGCTCGCGGCGATGGTCGGGTTGGCGAGTGGCGCGGCGGCGGCGCGCTACCGTGCGACGAGGATCCCGACCATCCCGTAGACCTCGTGCCCTGGCAGATGACACATGTACTCGAGGGTCATCGCCACCGGGAAGGTGAGCGTCGTCGTGCGCGTCGAGAGCGCCGGGATCGTGAGCTCGTCGGGCCGCGACGCGTGCACGGCCTCGGTCCCGAGGCGATGGCGCTCGTGCATCGCCAGGTCGCCGATCATCCACTCGTGGTCGATCGGGTCGTCGTTGCGGATCGTGAACGTGATCGGCACGCCCGCGGGCACGTCGATCTGGCTCATCGAGTAGTGCGAATAGTGGATCGTGATGGTGACCGCGCGTGGCGCCGCCGGCGCACACGCGCCGGCGACGGCCACGAGCAGGAAGAGGGAGAGGGCGCGCTTCACGCGAGGACGGTCCGCCGCTGCTCGCGGATCGCGACGAGGATGAGCGCGGCCATCGCGGCGGCGATCATCGTCAGCGCGATCGGGGTCGGGTCCGCGCTGCCCGGCGTCTCGAGGCCGGCTGCCACCCGCGACGGACTGTGGCCCTGAACGTCGACCGCGAGGTCGTAGGTGAGCGTCTCGGCGTTCGTGTCGATGCGCAGCTGGCTGAGCCAGCCGGTCGCCGGCACCCAGCCCATGCCCGTGTCCGAGCGCAGGTCGTCGAGCAGGGGCTTCGAGGCGTTCTGGTCGTACGCGAGCGTGAGGCCGTTCGCGCCGCGGGCGAGCGGGAGGATCGCGGGCTTGCGATCGGTCAGCAGGTAGACGTCGGCCTGGACCGGGTCGTTGCCCTGCTTGCCGAGGGCCAGGATCCGCAGCGGTACCCAGGGATTCGCGGTCGGGATCGTGATGTGGACCGGCGTGCCGTCGCCGACGTTCTGGCCGCGGGCGGCCGCGGCGTCCGCGTCGAAGGCCGCCGCCAGGAAGATCGGGCTGCGGCTCGCGTAGAAGTCGAGGACCTCGGGGGCGTCTGCCGGGAGACGGAAGCCGTGGGCGGTGGCCCACACGCCGACGGCCGCGCCGCCGCCCCTCAAGACGGTGATGTCGAGCGCGTCGATCTTGGTCACGAGGAGCACCTCGACCGCGTCGCTCCGCGCGGCGCCGAAGGCGAGCGGGGCGGCCGCCTTGACCGGCTGGGTCTCGCGAATGAGCCGCTGGAGGGTCCACGAGCCACCCTTCTCCACGTTCGACGGGACGCCGGGAAGCGGGGTGAGGGACCCGAACTTGCCGCCACCGCCGGCGAATTGGAACGCGGTGACGTAGTGCTCGACGCCGTCGTGGTAGCCGACGAACGTCGTCGTGCGGAGCAGGTTGACCGCGCCGTTCGGGCCGATGAGCCCGCCGCAGGCGAACGCGGGAGCCGCGAACGTGAGCATCGCGAGGATGAGCGCCGATGCGAATACGAGCGACCGCGGCATTCCTGCCTCCTTCACCGGAACTCCGGTGCTGGAGAGGTAGACGCCGGGCGGGGGACGCTGGTTCCCTAGCTGAAGCGGGCGGTCACCATCGCACGCAGGATCCGGCCCAGATCCTCCATCAGCCCCGATAATCTAGGCATGGCCCGCACCGATTACTACGCCGTCCTTGGCGTCACGCGTGAATCGTCCGAAGACGAGGTCCGCAGCGCGTACCGCAAGCTCGCGCGCCAGTACCACCCCGACGTGAACAAGGCCGAGGAAGCCTCGGTCCGCTTCCGCGAGGTGACCGAGGCGTACGAGGTCCTCGCCGACCCGCAACGCCGACAGCGGTACGACATGTTCGGCAGCACCGACGGCGCCGTCGGCTTCGGCATCGACGATCTCTTCAACACGTTCTTCGGCGGCGAGACCCGCCGTCGGGAGCGCGGCCCGATGCGCGGCGCCGATCTCCGGATGCAGCTCGAGATCGAGCTCATCGACGCGGTGCGTGGCGGGGATCGCGGGATCAAGGTCCCGCGCCTCGAGACCTGCGAACGGTGCAGCGGTGACGGTGCCGAGCCCGGCTCGAAGGTCACCACCTGCGAGCAGTGCAACGGACGCGGCGAGGTGCGTCAGGTCCAGCAGTCGGTATTCGGTCGATTCGTGAACGTCTCGACCTGCCCGCGCTGCGGCGGCGCAGGCAAGACCGTCGATAAGGTCTGCGCGCGTTGCCGCGGCGAAGGCCGCGAGCGCAAGGAGCGCGACATTACGCTGACCATCCCCGCCGGCATCGATGACGGGCAGCAGCTGCGCGTCGCCGGCGAGGGTGAGGCCGGGATGCGCGGTGGCCCGTCCGGCGACCTCTACGTGCTCATCCGGCTCAAGGAGCATCCGCGGTTCCGACGTGAGGGCGACGACCTCGTGCACGTGCTGCGGATCTCACCGGCGCAGGCCGCGCTCGGCGACGAGCTCGACGTCCCGACGATCGACGACGAGCGCGCGAAGGTCCGCGTTCCGGCCGGCGCACAGCATGGCCAGGCCGTCCGCCTCAAAGCGAAGGGCGTGCCGCATCTCGGTACCAGCGGCCGCGGCGATCAGCTCGTGTATCTCGACATCGTGATCCCGCGCACTCTCACCAAGGACCAGCGGACGCTCTACCAGAAGCTCCACGCCGCATCAGGTATCCCCGAGCAGTCGGATGACGATCGCGGCGTGTTCGACCGGATCAAAGACGCCCTCATCTGAATCACCGCGACCTGCGGTCGCGTCCGCCGCAGGCGCCGACACCGACGTCATCCGCTGGCTCGAGATCGCGGTCCCGGCGCACGCGGAAGCGGTCGAAGCGGTGAGCGAGATCCTCGGGCGGGTGGGCTACAACGGCGTCGCGGTCGAGGAACCGCTGCAGCCGGATGGCCTGCATGTCGTGAAGGCGTACCTCGTGCACGACCGGATCGCTCGCATCCGCGTCCGCCGCGTGCGCGACGCGCTCGGCCACCTGCAGGCGTTCGGACTCGGCCCCATCGGCGATCTCACCGTGCGCGAGATCCAGGACGAGCAGTGGCTCGAGACCTGGAAGGCGTCGTTCAAGCCCATCCGCATCGGCGCGTTCCTCGTGCGGCCGACGTGGTCCGACGCGGATCCGGGCGACGCGACGGTGCTGTCGCTCGATCCGGGCATGGCATTCGGCACGGGCCTGCATCCGACGACCCAGGGCTGTCTCCGCGCGCTGTCACGGATCGACGTTGCCGGCAAGCGCGTCGCCGACATCGGGACCGGCTCGGCGATCCTCGCGATCGCCTGCGCGAAACGCGGTGCGCGCGAGGTCGTCGCGGTCGACATCGACGAGGTGGCGGTGAAGGAGGCGCGCGAGAACGTCGCGCGCAACGGGGTCGGGGTCGACCTTTCGGTCGGCAGCGCCGCCGACCTCGTCGGGGTGTTCGATCTGATCCTCGCGAACATCGTCGCCGCGGTGCTGCAGAAGATCGCGGGCGACCTCTCGAGCCATCTCGTGACTGGAGGCACGTTGATCGTCGCCGGGATCATCGCGACCGAAGAGCGCGAGACCGTCGCGGCGTTCGAGGCTCATGGGCTCCACGCGCGGTCACGGGACCACGAGGGGGACTGGGTCTCGCTCGAGCTGACCCGCTAGAACATCGGGGTGCACCGCTTCTTCGTGGACACCGCGCCCGCTGAGCGCGCCCTTCTGACCGGCGACCAGGCCCGGCAGATCGCGACGGTCCTGCGGCTGCAGCCGGGCGAGCGCGTGATCCTCGTGTCCGACCTGATCGAGCACGAAGTGGAGCTGCAGGCCGTCGCGCCGGCGCAGGTCACCGGCAAGGTCGTCGCGCGCCGGCCGGTCGCGAGCGAGCTCGCGTTCCGCTTCACGCTCGGCGTGCCGATCCTGAAGGGCGACCGGAGCGAAGAGATCATCGAGGCCGCGACCCAGCTGGGCGTGTCCCGCTTCGTGCCGTTCACGTCGGCGCGGTCGGTCGTTCGCGAGCTCTCGGCATCCAAGCACCTGCGCTGGCAGAAGATCGCGCGCGAGGCCGCCGAGACAGCGCATCGGGGCGCGGTGCCGCGCATCGACGAGGTCGTCCCATGGGGCGCGCTCTTCGTGCGGCTCGATGGCCGGATCGTCGTCTGTTGGGAGGAAGCCGGCGGACCGTCCTTGCTCGACGCGGCTCGCGACGGCGACATCTCGCTCGTCGTCGGCCCCGAGGGCGGCCTCGCCCGCGATGAGATCGAGACCGCCCGCGGTCACGACGCCGTGATCGCGTCGCTCGGGAAGCGGATCCTGCGGGCCGAGACCGCGGCGATCGCCGCCGTCGCCGTGCTCGTCGCCGCCCGCGATCGGGGCTAGCGTCCGTCCCTGACGAGGTAGCGGGAGCAGCCCCTCGGGGTAGAGCCGCGCGCCATCTCGGAAGTCGGCGAGTGACTTCCAGAGGCAGGTGATCGCGCTCCCGTCTGCCTCGTACGCGGCGACCGTCCCGTCGCGCAGGCGCGCGAGATCGCTGACCGTGACGTCGAAGACGAAGTCGATCTCGTGCCCCGGCTGCCCCTGGTACGTGAAGATGTTCTCGAAGACACCGAGCAGCTCTGCGCGGGTGACCGTTACGTCGATCTCCTCGGCGAGCTCGCGTCGTACGGCGTCGACCGCACGCTCGCCGAACTCGATCGTTCCGCCGAGTGGGCGGCAGAAGGTCTCGTGCTTCGGGTGGTCGTGACCCTCGAACACGAAGATCTCGTCGCGATCTCGGATCACGCCGAGCGCCACCGGCCGGGCCAGGGTTCTGGCCATCAGATCCCGACCACCCCGCGCTGCTGCAGCTCGCTGCGGTCATAGAGGGCCCGGTTCGCCAGCACGCGGGCTGGCGGCGCGCCGGTCGCGAGATCGTCACCGAGCCCGGCGGTGATCCGGCGTACGACGATGAGGCCGAGGATCACCAGCCCGGCCACGACGGTGGGTGTGGTCCCCTCCTGCTCCCAGATGACCGCGGGGAACACGGCGAAGGACAGCAGCGCCGCGAGTGGGAGGATCCGGCTCGGCCGGGGCCGCACGGCGACGCGCATCGCGACCGCGGCGAGGACCGGCAGCATCATGATCACGAACGCGATCGGATCGACCGCGAGCCCGAAACCCCAGCCCGCCGAGTTGGCCCGACCGCCGTCGAAGCGATGGAACACCGGCCACATCTGGCCGACGACGGCGGCGACCCCGCAGGCCAGCTGCGCCTCGAGCGGCAGGTCGAGCGCGCGCGCGACGATCACCGCGACGAAGCCCTTCGCCGCGTCGAGCAGTCCGCCGACCACGGCTGCTCCGGGTCCGACGCTCTTCCACAGATTGCTGCCGCCCAGCTTCCGCGAGCCGACCGCCCGCAAGTCGACGCCCCGGGCCCGTGCGACCCAGTAGGGGAAGGACACCGAGCCCGCCAGGTACGACAGCAAGACGGCGATGGCGCCCATGGCCGTCATTCTGCGGGTCGATAAGGTGTGCACATCTGTACCAACGGACGGCTGCCGAACCACGTATCATTCGGGAAGTCGGCGGCCCTTTGAGGGTGCGCCGGCATCGTCTTGTATGACCGAAAGCGGGGTGACCCTAAAACACCACATGTCCGAAGTGATCATCGGCGAAGGGGAGTCCTTCGAGGCCGCCCTGCGCCGTTTCAACAAGAAGATCCAGCAAGCTGGGATCCTCGCTGAGGCCCGCAGGCGCGAGTACTACGAGCGCCCGGCAGCGCGACGCAAGCGCAAGGAAGCCAAGCGTCGCAAGCGCTGACGCATCGCAGTCCCAGCTGAAAGCCCGGCTCGACCAGGACCTTCGTGCCGCCATGAAGGCCCGCGATGACACGCGCCGGGATACCGTTCGCTTCGCGTTGGCGGCCATCCAAAACGAATCGGTCGCGAAGCGGGGCGAGCTGGACGACGCCGCCATCGAGGCCGTCCTCCGCAAGCAGACGAAGATGCGCCGCGAGTCGATCGAGGCATTCACCAAGGGCGGGCGCACCGAGCTGGCGGCGAAGGAGACGAAGGAGCTCGAGATCCTCGAGTCCTATCTCCCGAAGCAGCTCGACGAGGCGGCCGTGCGCGCCGCCGCGCAGCGCGTGATCGCGGATACGGGCGCGACCGGCCCGAAGGAGCAGGGCAAGGTCATGCAGAAGCTCATGGCGGAGCTCAAGGGTCAGGCTGACGGCGGGATGGTCTCGCGCGTCGTGAGCGAGCTGCTCAGACCAAAGGCGTAATGGCGCAGGCGCAGCAGATCACCATCCTCATCCCTGATCCCGACGAGATGATGTTCGTCGCCGGGCAGAACGAGACGAACATCGATCGCATCGAGCGCGAGTTCGGCGTGAAGATCGTCGCGCGCGGCGCCGAGCTGCGGATCAGTGGTGAGCCATCGTCCGTCGCGCGCGTCGGCGATCTCGTCGGCGCGATGCGGTCGCTGTCCGGACGCGACGACAACCTGCGCAGGCCGGCGCTCGAGCGGCTCATCGGCGATGCGAAGGAGTCGCCCGTCGCGACGCCGCAGCAGCTCCGCGAGCACATCGCCACGACAATCACGGGCAAGCGGATCGCGCCGCAATCGGACAACCAGCGCCGGTACGTCGAAGCGATGCGCGCGTTCGATCTCGTGTTCGCGACAGGCGTCGCCGGCACGGGAAAAAGCTATTTGGCTGTCGCGATGGGCGTCAATGCGTTGCGCGAGCGCAAGGTCACGCGGCTGATCCTCACCCGGCCCGCGGTCGAGGCAGGAGAGAACCTCGGATTCCTCCCCGGCGACATGGCCGAGAAGATCGATCCGTACCTCCGCCCCTTGTACGACGCGCTGTACGAGCTCATGCCCGCCGAGCGCATGGCCCGCGCGCAGGAGCGCGGCGAGATCGAGGTCGCGCCGCTGGCCTTCATGCGGGGTCGCACGCTCTCGGAGGCGTTCATCATCTTGGACGAGGCGCAGAACACGACGCCAGCGCAGATGAAGATGTTCCTGACGCGATTGGGTTACGGGTCGCAGGCCGTCGTGACCGGCGACATCACGCAGGTGGATCTCGTCGATCCTCAGAAGTCGGGCATGGCCGTCGCGCGCGAGATCCTTCATGGTGTCGAAGGCATCTCGTTCGTCGACTTCGACGAGCGCGACGTCGTCCGGCATGAGCTCGTCACGCGGATCGTGCGCGCGTACGATCGACACGAGAGGTCGCCCGAATGATCCGGTTCGCGCCGCGCAGCCGTTCGATCGCGGAGATGCGCGCGCTGATGCAGGCCGACCCGCGCGTCCGCATCGCGGCGTTCGTGATCGCCACGGGCCTACTCAGCGCCGTGGCGCTGCTCTTCTCTCCGCCGGCCGTCGTGTCGTACGGCCGGGCCGGGGTCGTCGCCGATCACGAGGTCCGCGCGCCGCATTCGACCGCCTTCTCATCGGAGACCCTCAGCCAGGCCGAGCGCGATAAGGCCGCCGCGGCGGTCCAGCGCGTCTACGTCATCGATCCGGCGGTCAGCGTCACCGCGACCTCGCACCTGCAGGCCGCGCTCACCGGCATCGCGCGCGTTCGCGCGGACGCGACCCTACCGCGCGATCAGCGGATCGCGGCGCTCACGAAGCTCACCGAAGCTGCGCTCAGCGTGCCGCTGGCGACCGACACGCTCGACATGACCGCGGCCGAGTTCGATCAGCTGAACAAGGAGCTCGATCCTGCCCTGAAGTCGCTCTACGCGCCGGGGATCCGGCCCGAGCAGCTCGAGGCGGCGCGCGCGGACCTCGTGCCGAAGGCGTTGCCGACCGCCTGGACGGACCGGCAGAAGCGCATCGGCGCGGAGCTCCTCAAGCAGAGCCTTCAGGCGAACCTCGCGTTCGACTCGAACGCGACCGCCGCGGCGCAACAGGCCGCCCGCAACAATGTGGCCCCGGTGCAGGTCCAGGTCACCGCCGGCGAGGTCGTCGTCCGCGAAGGCCAGGTCGTCACGGAGGGGGACCTCGAGAAGCTGCGCGCCCTCGGCCTGGTGGATCCGGGCATCGACTGGAAGAGCGCCGTCGGCCTGCTCAGCTGGGCCTTGCTCATCGCCGGTGTCGTCGCGCTGTTCATGGAGCGGTACGCCGAGGAGGCGTGGGCCGACGACCGCAAGCTCATGGTGGTGGGGCTCTCCCTCGTCGCGATCACCGCGGCGGGCCGCGCCCTCATCCCCGGCCACACCGTCGCCGTCTACTTCGTGCCCTTCGCCGCGGTCGCGATGATGCTCACCATCCTCGTCGGCGGGCGGACCGCGCTCGCGACGCAGATCGCGGGCGCGCTGCACGTCGGGATCATGTCCGGTCAGGTCGAGCTCGTCGCGTACGTTCTGGTGCCCGCGCTCCTCGGCATGGCCGCCGTTCGGCGCGCGACCACCGCGCGCGAGTTCGTCGCCGCGGCGCTCTACGTCGCACTCGGCGATCTCGGTGTCATCGGCACGTTCCTGCTCGTCGGGCGATCCGCCGACACGCTCGGTGCGTTGCAGCTCGCTGCCGCCGCGTTGATCAGCGGCGTCACCTCGGGGGTGCTCGCGTTCGGCGGGATCGTCATGCTCGGCCATCTCTTCCGCATCACGACCGTGTTCGAGCTGCGCGAGCTCGCAGACCCGAATCATCCGCTGCTCCGGCAGCTTCTGCTGCGGACGCCGGGCACGTACCACCACTCGCTGCTCGTCGCCAACCTCGCGGAGCGTGCGGCCGAGGTCATCGGCGCCGACCCGCTCGTCGCCCGGGTGGGCGCGTACTACCACGACATCGGGAAGATGCGGAACCCGCTCGCGTTCATCGAGAACCAGACCGGCTCGAATCCGCACGACGAGCTCGACCCGGCGGTCTCAGCGAGCATCGTGTCGGCGCACGTGCGAGACGGTCTCGCGCTCGCCGACCGGTACCGGCTCCCGCCGCAGATCCGGGAGATCATCCCGGGCCACCACGGCACGAGCCTCATCCGCTTCTTCCACACGCTGGCGCAGCAGCGCGGCATGGTCGTCGACGAGAGCGCGTTCCGCCATCCAGGTCCCAAGCCGCGGAGCAAGGAGGCCGGCATCATCATGCTGGCCGACGGCACCGAGGCGGCGGTCCGCTCGCTCGAGGAGAAGACACCGGAACGGATCGCCGAGATGGTCGAGCGCATCGTCGCCGAGAAGGTGGCGGACGGTCAGCTCGACGATTGCGACCTCACGCTACGCGACGTGCAGCGCGTGAAGGGGGCGTTCCGCGAGCTCCTCGCCGGCGTCTATCACGAGCGGATCCCGTATCCCGAGGACCGCATCGCGCGGCTGCCCGCGGCGACGCCGCCACCCACGAGCGCGTCCGGCACCTGAGACTCTCGTTCCGCGGCGATGCGCCGTGCGACCTGGTCCCCGTCCGCCGCGCGATCCGCGCCGCCCTCAAGCCGTACGCCCTTCCCGTTGACGCGCGGATCACTGTCGCGTTCGTCTCCGACGACCAGATGCGGATCCTGAACCAGCGCTACCGAAAGAAGGACCGGACGACCGACGTATTGTCGTTCGGGCAGGCCGTCGGCCGGGCGAAAGGTGAACGGGCCGTAACAAAGCTGGCCCGCGATGCCGATGGCGGCCTCGACGTCGGCGACATCGTCATCAGCGCGGTCCAGGCCACCCGCCAGGCGAAGCGGCGCAAGCATCCGCTCACGCGGGAGATCGCGTTCCTGGCCGCCCACGGGGCGCTCCATCTCCTCGGATTCGAGGACGAGACGCCCGCCGGGTACCGCGAGATGGTACGGCTGGGCACTGCCGCGACCGCCGAGGGCGTGGCAGCATCGCGCGGGTGAAACACTCAGGCCCCGCCGGCGTTACAGCCTTCTGATGCGGGGACTTGCCGTGGCCGTGGCGACGTGCGTGCTGCTCGGGTCGCTTGCCGTCCCGAGCGCCGGCTCGACGGCCGATCTGATCATCCAGGTCGACGGCCTGGTGAAGTCGTTCCCCGGCGACGCCGGCGTCTACATCGCCGACCCGCTCTCGCCGCAGCCGCTGTACACGCACGACGCGGACGTGTCGTTCATCACCGCGTCGCTCTACAAGCTGGGCATCCTCGTCCACGTCGAGAGCCTGGTCGATGCGGGCAAGCTCAAGTACACCGACACGATCGAGATCCAGCCCGAGGACATCACCGATGACGGCTCGTACGAGGTCGCCGGCACCGTGATGACCATCGACGAGGCCCTGGAAGCAATGATCACGATCTCCGACAACGGCACCGCCCTCGAGCTCTATCACTCGCTCGGCCCGGACAGCATCAACGCGACCCTGCAGAGCCTGGGGCTCACCGCCTTTCATGTCGCCGTCGACGACGCTGACGACCACACCGCGACGGCACGAGTGATCGGCCAGTACTTCACGCTGCTCTCGCAGCGCAAGCTCGTGTCGCCGGCTGCGTCCGACCGGATGCTCGCGCGGCTCGAGCGCCAGCAGATCAATGACCGGCTGCCGTCCGAGCTGCCGTCGGGGACCGTCGTCGCGCACAAGACCGGCAATCTCGGCTTCGCGACGCACGACGCGGGCATCATCTACACGAAGGCCGGACCGCGCGTGGTCGTTGGCATGACCGCGGACACCGACGAGGAGGAAGCGGTGCACTTCCTCGGCGGGCTCGGCGCGCTCGTGTACTCGGCGGTGCTCGAGCCGCCGGCCACCGCGCGTTACCGCCTGCCGGTAACGGCGCTCGCGTACGACGCCGGCTCCGCGCAGACACAGTCGATCTCGGTGACGAACTCCGGCACGAAGGCGTGGACCGCGAGCGGCGCCGGCAGCCTGAAGCTCATCTGGGACATCCGCGACTCGACGTCGAAGGTCGTCGCTTCGGTGCCCGCGCCGATCCCGCTCCCGGCATTGGCGCCCGCCGCGTCGACGCCGGTGAACCTCACGTTCACCGCGCCTGCCGCGGTGGGCGACTACACGTTGGCGGTCGGGCTCGCCGACGCGAACGGCACCCCGCTCGCGTCCGCCGGCGCGGCCACCGGCTCGTTCCCCTTCCACGTGCACGTGGCTTTCCTTGTGTCCTCGGTCACCCGCATCCCGCAGCTCGTCCACCGCAGCGAAGCGTCATTGCTGATCGTGCAGTACTCCAACCTGCCGGCGGCCGGGCCTGATGCCCACACGTATTCCCTCTTCTGGCGCGCGCTCGATCCATCGACCAGCAAGAGCGTCGCTTCCGGCAGCTCGCCGCTCGGGACGGGCGCAGGTCCGGGCGGCGGCACGTTCTTCTCGGTCTTCAACGCGCCCGCGCTACGCGGCACGTACAAGATCGCGATCGAGCTGCGCGAGGGCGGCAAGAGCGTCAGCGATACGCAGACCGTTACCGTCGAGATCGCGGGTCCGCGCTCCTATCCCGATGACCGCGACAGCGCGGCGCAGCGCGCCGGACCGGCGCCGCGCGGCACGCCGTCGCCACGCCCGAGCGGGTCGACCCCGACGCCACGGCCATCGCCGAGCGGGACGCCCCGCGGCCGCACGCCGACGCCGACGCCGACGCCGACGCGGTGATCAACGCCAGCGGCTGAGGATGTTCTCCCGCTGGAACGCGAGCCGCGCGAGGAAGAACACGAGGGCGTCGACGACGATCAGGAAGATCGCCGTGTTGACGAACGATTCGTTGTTGAGCACGACGCGCCCGGTGACCTGCAGGATCCCGATGCCCACGACCGGGACCACGACCAGACCGCCGATCTGCTGCGCGACGCGCACGTCGTTCACGCGCGTCGAGATGAGGATGCCGAGGTTCACCGACAGCAGCGTGAGCAGCGGGACCATGACGACGATCGCGAGCAGCCATCGCGGCGCGGTCACCGCGCGGACCGCGGCCGCGCTGCCGAGGAGGCTCACCGACCCGAGGTAGATCGCGTACGCGACCCACGTGACGATGACCGCCGGGATCGCCGAGGCGAGGCTCTTGGCGAGCAGGAGCTCGCCGACGCGGACGGGCGCCGCGAGCAGCGGCTCGAGCGTCCGCGCCGATTTCTCGCCGATGACCGAGTAGATCGCGATCGTGAGCGGGACGACCGTCGGGATGAGCATGAACAGGATGAGGAAGTAGGTCGCGATGAGGCCCTGGACCGCTTCCTTCGGGTCCAGGCCGACGACCGCCGGGGATGCCGCGTATAGCGCGGCAACGTCCTTCTCGCTCGGCGGGACGAGCGCGGCGGTCGCCACGGCCGCGATCCCGACGGCGAGGATCACGAGCGGCGGGAGGATCGTCATCCCCACAAGGAGCCGGTTCCCGAGCGACTCGCGCCACTCGCGCACGCACACCGCGCGCACGATCGTTCCCCGGTCGGCCGTCGTCGCGAGCGTGCTCACGTTCCCTCCACGACTCTGAGATAGACGTCCTCGAGCGAGACCTTGCGATCGCTGACGTACGCGATCTCCGCACCGGCCCCGACGAGCGCGCGAACGATGCGCGGGTTCACCAGGAGCGGATCGGCGCTCGACACGACGATGGAGCCGTTCTCGAGGTGTGCGTCCTTCACGCCATCGACGGCTTGGACCTTCACGAGGAGGTCGGGATGCGGGGAGGGGAGGATCCGGAACTCCGTCGCGTGACCGTACAGCTCCGCCCGAAGATGGGCCGGGGTGTCGATGCGGATGATGCTGCGGCGGAAGAAGGCGATGCGATCGCAGAGCCGGTCGGCCTCATCGAGGTTGTGGGTGCAGAGGAAGACCGTCCGTCCTTCGCCGCGGATCTGCGAGATGAACTCGCGCACCGTGCGCGCCGCGTCGGGGTCGAGCCCGGTCGTTGGCTCGTCGAGGAAGATGATCCGCGGCTCGTGGATCGCCGCGCGGGCGATGGCCATCTTCTGCTTCATGCCGCGCGAGAACGTCGCGACGGCCTCGGTGCGCCGGTCCCAGAGGCCCATGAGCCGCAGGTAGCGCTCCGTCTGCTCGCGGGCGACCGCGGGCTTCAGGCCGAACAGCGCGGCGAAGAAGAGCAGATTGTCCTCGGCCGACTGCCGCTCGTAGAGGCCGGGCTGCTCGGTGAGGATCCCGACCGACGCCCGGATCTGCTCGTCCTGCGACCCGAGCCGAAAGCCCGCGACCTCCGCCGCCCCGCTCGTCGGCGCGATGAGCGCGCACAGCAACCGCAGCGTGGTCGTCTTCCCCGCGCCATTCGGACCGAGGAAGCCGAAGACCTCGCCTTCACGGACCTCGAGGTCGAGGTCCTGCACGGCGGTGAGGCGATCGAATCGCTTCGTCAGACGCTCGGTACGCAGGACCACACCCATCAGGGAGAGCGTAATTGCTCATGCCTCACAATTCGCTGATGACGGCGCTATCCGACACCGATACGCAACGGAAACTCTCTGAGCTGTCGTTCCTTCGTGAGATCGCGCAGCTCACCTCATCGACCCGCGACTGGGACGAGATGCTGCGGATCGTCATCGACCGCACGACCGACGCGATGCACGCCGAAGTGTCGTCGCTCTATCTCGTCGAGCGGCGCGATGGCCTGCTGCGCCTCGTCGCGAGCAACGGACTGAACCCGCGCGCGATCGGGAAGGCGACGCTCCGGCTCGGCGAGGGGATCACCGGCTGGGTCGCGAACGCTAGGGTGCCGCTGACCGTGCGTGACGTGCACGCCGAGCCGCGCTGGAAGGTCGTGCCCTCGGTCGACGTCGATCGCTTTACCTCGATGCTGAGCGTGCCGCTCATCATCCGGGAGGAGGTCATCGGGGTGATGAACGTCCAGACCGTCGAGCTACGCGAGTTCGAGCGCGGCGAGATCGACTTCCTGCAAACGATCGCGAACCAGGTCGCGGGGATCATCGAGAAGAGCCGGCTACAGCGCGACGCGGAGCGCAAGCTGCGCGAGGTCTCCGCGCTGTTCGAGGTCTCGAACGTGCTCACGTCGACCCTCGAGCTCGACGAGGTGCTTGGGCTCGTGGTCGACCGGCTCGTACGGGTGTACCCGGGCGCGTCGGGCGGGATCCTTCTACGCGACGAGAACGGTGAGTCGGTGCTCCGCGCGAGCTCCGGATCGCTGCCGCGGTCGGCGCTCGCCGCTGCGCGCACCGCCCTGGCCGAGACCAGACCGGTGGTCCAGGCCGACGGCCTCGCGCTGCCGCTCATCGCCGGCGACCGGCTGGTCGGCGCGGTCGCGCTCCACGTGCCGGGCCAGACCGAGTTCGTCGAGGCCGAGGTCGCGTTCGTCGGAGCGCTGGCGAACCAAGCCGCGCTCGCGATCGACAAGGCCTCGCTCTACGCGCTCGAGCGCAAGACATCGGAGAGCCTGCGCGATCTGGATCGCGCCCGGTCGGACTTCGTCGCGGTCGTGACCCACGATCTTCGGACGCCGCTCTCGGTGGTGCGCGGATACCTGGACCTGTTCGCCGAGCAGACCCGCAAGAGCAAGAACGGCCACGGCCTCCCGCTCGCGGAGGCCACGGCGCAGGTCGAGCGGCTCGACCAGCTCGTGGACCGGATCCTGGCCTCGGTGAAGGACGACCGCCCGGACGTCAACGTCCGCCGCGCTCGCTTCGACCTGCGCTCGGGGCTCGTGAGCGCGGTCCGCGAGATGGGGCCGATGGCCCGCAAGCACACCCTGCGCGGTCCGCGCGCCGGCGTGCCGCTCTGGGCCCGCGGCGACAAGCGCCGGACCGCGGAGATGGTCGCCGGCCTGGTGCACAACGCGACGAAATACGCGCCCGCGGGCACGGCGATCACCGTCTCCGTCGCGAAGGAGAAGGAGCGTGCCATCGTGCGCGTCGCGGACGGGGGTCCTGGGGTGCAGCCCGAGGATCGCCGCCGCATCTTCGAGCCGTTCGTGCGTCTGGGCTCCGCTGAGATCTCCGGCGCCGGCATCGGCCTGTTCTCTTGCCGCCGTGTGGCCGAAGCCCAGGGCGGCGCGCTCTGGTACGAAGACCGTCCTGATGGCGCGACCGGCAGCGTGTTCGCGTTCAGCGTGCCGCTCGCTCGGGGGGATGATCGATGACCAGCGTGCTCATCGTCGACGACGATCGCGCGCTCGTCGGGATGGTCGCGTCGCTGCTCGGCGCGGAGGGCTACGACCTGCTCACCGCGTACGACGGAGAGACCGCGCTCCGCCGCCACGCCGAAGAGCTGCCGGATCTTGTCATCCTCGACCGGCGCCTGCCGAAGATGAGCGGCGACGAGATCTGCAAGCGGATCCGCGCGGTCGCACCGACGCCGATCCTCATGCTCACCGGCGAGAAGGGCGAGGACGAGCGCGTGAAGCTCCTCGACCTGGGCGCCGATGACTATCTCGAGAAGCCGTTCGGCCGCAAGGAGCTTCTCGCGCGCGTGCGCGCGCTGTTGCGCCGCGCGCCGCGCAACACCGGGCCGGCGACGGCGACGGACATCGGCGGCTTGATCATCGACGCGCGCGCCCACAGTGCGCGGATGCGTGGCGAAGAGCTGCCGCTCACCCCGACGGAGTTCCGGCTCCTGGCTGCGCTCGCCACGCGACCAGGCGATCTCGTCGACCGCAAGGCCCTGCTGCGCGCCGGCTGGCCGGACGAGCGCGATCCCGATCCCGAGTGGCTGAAGGCCCACCTGGCCCGGCTCCGCTCCAAGCTCGAGGCCGCCGGTGCACCGGTCCCCGCCAACGTGAGGGGGGTCGGCTACAAGCTCGGCTAGACCCGGGTCACCTCGATGCCGTGGCGCTCCAGATACGCGAACAGCGCGTCCTTCGAGACGTGCTCGTCCGCCGGCACGAGGCCACGCGGTCCGCGCTCGGCCATCGCGAGCCGGCGCACGGCGATCGTCGCCGGACCGAGCGCCAGGAGGTAGCTCCCGCGCGGCGCCCGCAGCACCCAGCGCGCCACGCCGGCCGTCCCCTCGACACGGACCGCGACGATCCCCTCGCGGGTGCCGGCCACGCGGGCGAGCCGCACGCCGATCGGGACGAGGGCGCTGAGCGCGCGCCGCGCGAGCGCCGAGCGCGACGCGAGCGCGAGCAGCGGGATCGCCCCGCGCGTGTGCGGATCCACCCAGAACGCGGCTTCGGCGATCGTGGGCCAGATCGCCGGCAGCTGGACGGAGAGCCCGCTCTCGACGCGCATGCCGCGAACCGGCGCGAAGTCGCATCCCCGGAGGTCCGCCGAGCGGAGCGACGCGAGGAGCGAGCGCGCGGTCGCGACGTTCGCGGTCTCGCGCGACGCGGGTGCGAGCCACAGGTCGACCCGCACCGGGTCGCCCACGGCGCTCGCGCGGGTGAGCGTCGCGACGACCGCTGAGATCGCGCTGGAGCCGGTCATGACCGCGATGCCGCGTGCCGCGATCTGGTGGCGCCGCTCGCCGACCGCCCGGGCGTACTCCGCGCTGTCCGAGAGATCGACGAGGTCGGCCTCGCGTTCGAGCGCGATGTCCAGGAGCGCCTGCGAGCGCGTCTGGAAGGGCCCGACCGTGTCCAAGAGCACGTCGTTCGCGTGGATGAGCGAGCGCAGCGACGCACGATCCTCGACGTCGGCGTCCGCGTGGGTCACGGCGACGGCGGCGATGCTGTCGGCTCGCAGAAGCCGGACCGCGTGACGGCCGAAGAACCCGCCGGCGCCGAGGACGAGGACGCGCCTCAGCGAAGCCTCCGCCCGAAGACCACGAGCCAGGGAACGAGCAGCGCGAAGAGCGCGGCCGTCAGCAGTCGGGCCGCGACGTCACTGCCGAGCGCGACCGCTCCGGAGAGGCCGACCCCCAGCAGCCACACCGTCCAGGACCACGGCGCGAGCCAGTGCGGCAGGACCGGGGTGCGCGCGGTGAGGATGAGACCCGCGACGCTGTAGAGCCCGTTGGCGCCGATGCCGGTGAGCCGGAACGCGAGCGGTGCGGTGTCGAGGTAGTGCTCCGGCGACCACGCGATGAGCAAGGATTGGGCGGCGAGGTCGAAGGCGAGGCCGGCGCACGCCGTCGCGAGCGCGACCCACAGCCACACCGATCGCCCCAGCCGCGCCGCCCACCAGGCGAAGAACGCGATGAGCGAGATGGCGGCGGCGGTCCACAGAAGCCAACCTGCGCGCCAGAGCTCGATGTGGGCCCGCACGTATTCAGCGTTCGCCTCGGTCGGCGCGTTCGTCGCGCCGGGGGCAAGCACGGTCGCCAGCGCGACCGCCGCGGCGAGGTTGACGATCGCGCAGGCGTAGGGCGCGAGCTCGCTTCGGCGCACCGCTTAGCGCTTCCGCTCGAACACCTGCACGCGGTAGCCGTCCGGGTCGGTGAACGTGACGAAGCGTCCGGTCGGCGCGTCCTGCTGGTCGCCGGGCCGGGCACCGAGCATCGCGAGCCGGGCGTAGCTCGCCGCAAGGTCATCGACGCGGAGGTTCAGCATCGTCGTTCCCGGCGGCTGTGGTCGCGCATCGTCGTGCGCCAGGTGAAAACCGAACCGCACGCCATCAGGGAGCGTGCACTCAGCCCAGTCGTCGCCGAGCCGGGTGAAGGTGAGGCCGAACGCATCCGCGTAGAAGGTGACGGCGCGGTCGATGTCGGCGACGTACCGGTAGACGATCTCGATCCCGCGGACAGACGGCACGGGAGAAGTGTGACGACGCGCGTCACCGAATGGCAACCCGGTCGCACCTGACCCGTCACCGTGCCGCTCCCTAGCGTTCCTCCATGGACGAACGCGATGCCTGCGCGCTGGTGGCCGTTGCCCGAAAGGACGGCGCACCCACGCGCGAGGTCCTCGCCGAGACGATCCGAGGGCTCGAGTGCCTCGCGCATCGCAGCGGCTCCATCGATGGCGAGGGCGACGGATCGGGCATCCTCACCGACATTCCCCGCGAGCTCTGGGCCGACGCGCTCGCCGGCGCGCGACTGGATCCCGCCCTCGCGCACGACCGCCGATTCGCCGTCGCCCACGTGTTCCTCCCGCGTCACGATGACGAGCAGATGGCGGCGGAGATCCGTCGCATCTTCAAGCGGCACGGCATCCGCGTGCTGCTCGAGCGGCACGGCACGACCCGCCGCGTGGCGCTCGGACCGCGGGCCCAGTCGGGCGAGCCGCGATTCTGGCAGGTGGCCCTGCATGTCCTCGGGCCATCGCGACGGGCCGGCCGCCGCCTGTACCGCGCGGGCGTCGAGATCGAGAAGGCCACGCCCGCGACGATCGTGAGCCTTTCGCGCAGCGCGACGGTCTACAAGCTGCGGGGTCACCCGCAGCAGCTCACTGCGTACTTCACCGACCTGGCCGATCCGCGCTTTCGGACGTCGATGGCCTTCGGCCACAACCGCTACGCGACCAACACGACCACGAGCTTCGAGCGCGTGCAGCCGTTCCCGGCGTTCGCGCACAACGGCGAGATCAACACCATCGCGCGGCTGCGCGACGAGGTCGCCTCGCTCGGCATCGCGCTGTCCCGTGGCGGCAGCGACTCGCAGGACGTCGACGCCGCGCTTCGCGGGTTCGTTCTAGGTCGCGGGCTCGACCCGATCGAGGCGGTCGAGCTGATGTTCCCGCCGATCGTGAACGAGGTCCGGCGGATGGAGCCGCAGGCACAGGACGCCTACGCGCGCGCTCGCGCCGCGTTCGGTCCGTTCGCCCAGGGGCCGGCGGCGTTCCTCGCGCGGCTCGGCGACCTCTGCATCGTCGGTGTGGACGCGATGGGCCTGCGGCCGCTGTGGTATGTCGAGACGGACGAAGCGCACGTGTTCGCGAGCGAGCGCGGCTTCATCCCGCTCGAGCGCTACAGCACTGACCCGCGGCCGCTCGGCCCGGGCGAGCACGCGGCGCTCGAACGGACCGCGCGAGGCTGGCGCTATCTGGACGAGCGCGCGATCCGCGCGCGCTTCGTCGCGCTGCGGGCGAAGCGTGGCTGCGCGCCCGACGGTGATCGAACGAGGCTCGAGACCGGCGGACCGCTGGTGGCTCCCGAGGCCACGGCCGCACCGCGCTCGGCCCGGGACCGTCGAGTGGAGCTCGCGGTCATGCCGGACGAGGTCGAGGACATCGCGATCCGGCGCGAGCAGCAATTCGCGGCGCTCGGCTACGAGCCGGAGGATCTGAAGCAGGCCGTCCACATGGAGGAGACCGGGACCGAGCTCATCGGCTCGCTCGGCTACGACGGGCCCCTCGCCGCGCTCGCGACCAAGCGCGCGAATCTCGCCGACTTCCTGCAGGAGACCGTGGCGGTCGTCACGAATCCGGCCATCGACCGCGAGCGCGAGATCGAGCACTTCTCCACGCGGGTCGTCATTGGTCCGAAACCGACGATCGACGGCACCGGCCGCGCCCGTCCCTGGCTGGAGCTACGCGTGCCGTTGCTGCTCGGAGGCCACGCGCCGGAAAGCGCGATCTCCGCGGACGATCAACGGCCCATCGCCCGGCGGCTTGGGACCTGGGTCGTCGAGGACCTCGTCACCACGCTCGACGCGCAGAGCCGGCGCGCGGCCGCGATCCTCGAGTCCGATCGCGATTGGGAAGAGGATCAGCGTGCCGCGCTCGCGCGGCTCGCGCAGGTCGCGACGCGCGCGGTGCGCGCCGGCGCCCGGGCCGTGCTGATCCGCGATCGTGGCGTGCGCGCGGAGGGACGCGCGTGGATCGATCCGCTCCTCGTCGTCGCCGCGGTGCAGCGGTCGCTCATCGGGCAGCCTGCGGCGAACGGCTCCCTGCGACGCGAGTGCGCGGTGCTGCTGTCCGCGGGCAGCCTGCGCAACCTCCACGACATCGTCGTCGCGCTCGGTCTCGGCGCGGACGCGGTGAACCCATACCTCCTGCTCGAGCACGCGCTCGGGACCGGCGACCCCGACGCGCTGCCGAACCTCGCGGAGGCGCTCCGCAAGGGCATCGAGAAGGTCTGTTCGACGCTCGGCGTGCACGAGCTCCGCGGCTACGGGCACGCGTTCTCGGCGATCGGCCTCGCGCCCGATGTCGCCGACTTCCTTGGCGTGCGGACCTTCGGCGCGAGTGCCTCCGCGGGCACCGGCTGGGATGCGCTCGCGAAGGACGGCTTCGAGCGCGCCACGCTGCTGCGCGGGCGCACGCCGGCCCGCCTCGAGCCCGCGTTCCGGATCTACCCGCGCCTCTGGAAGGCGGCCCTCTCGGTGGCCAGTGGCGAGGCGGCCTACGCCGTGTACGCCGAGCGGCTCGCGGAGATCGAGGCCGAGCACCCGGTCTCGTTGCGGCACGCGCTCGACGTGCGACCCGCCGGCCCAGCCGTCGAAGAAGCGTCGACGACGGCGGGCGAGCACAGCGCGCCGTTCTACATCTCATCGATGTCCTTCGGCTCGCAGGGCGAGACCGCATACCGCGCCTACGCCGAGGCGGCGAAGCGCCTCGACATCCTCTGCATCAACGGCGAGGGGGGCGAGCTGCCCGACCTCCTCGGGAAGTACCCGAAGTGGCGCGGCCAGCAGATCGCGTCAGGACGGTTCGGTGTCTCCGCACTGCTCGCGAACTCTTCCCGCTACCTCGAGATCAAGATCGGCCAGGGCGCCAAGCCCGGTGAGGGTGGCCACCTGCCGGCGCGCAAGGTGTCGGTCAAGGTCGCGCTCGCCCGCAACGCGAAACCCGGCGTCGATCTGATCTCGCCATCGAACAACCACGACATCTACTCGATCGAGGACCTCGCGCAGGTCGTGCGCGAGCTGAAGACCGTCAACCCTGAAGCGAAGGTGTCGGTGAAGGTGCCGGCGGTGCCGGACATCGGGATCATCGCGACCGGCATCGCGAAGTCCGGCGCGGACATCGTCACCGTCTCCGGCTACGACGGCGGCACCGGCGCGGCCCGCCAGCATGCGCTCCGCCGGGCGGGGCTGCCCGCGGAGATCGGAGTCGTCGAGGCGCACCGTGCGCTCGTCCGCAGCGGCCTCCGCGATCGGGTCGAGATCTGGTGCGACGGCGGCATGAAGAGCGCTCTCGACGTGGTGAAGATGCTGTGCTTGGGCGCCGATCGGGTGGGCTTCGGCACGCTCGCGATGGTCGCCATCGGCTGCACGATCTGCCGCGGCTGCCAGCTCGACACGTGCCATGTCGGCATCGCGACGCAGATCGAGAGCCAAGCCGAGGCCACGGACAGGGGCATCAAGCGCTTCGAGCCGCAGGAATTCGATCGCGCAGTCGCCCAGCTCGAGCGGTTCTTCGGTGCCATGCGCGCCGAGCTCGCGCGGCTCGTCGCCGAGCTCGGCCTCGAGAGCGTTCGCGATCTCACCGGCCGCACCGATCTCCTCGTGCAGGCGCGATCGCTCGACCGCCTCGATCTGTCCGCGCTCCTCGAGCCCGCCGGCGAGCAGGTCGCCGCGGTCGCGCTCGTGAGCGCCGGGGCGATCGCCGTCGCCGCGGACGAGCCCCTCTCGAGCGCGAACCGCTTCTTCGGGACGGCTGGCTCGGGCTCGCTCGCCCGGGCGCGTATCGGCGGTGCCGCGCCGGTGCCGCCGCCAACGCGCATCCGCACCGGCTCGGTCGCCGGGAACGGCTTCGGCGCCTACCTCACCGACGGCGTGCATCTCGACCTCGGCGGCGGCGCGCAGGACGGCGCGGCGAAGACCGCGCTCGGGGGCACCGTCACCATCCTCAAGGCGCCGAACGCGGCGGGGACGTTCGTGGATGGCGGCGTGGGGAAGTGTTTCGCCTACGGCGCGCAGCGCGGCCGCTTCTTCGTGCAAGGCGTGGCCGACGCGCGCGCCTGCATCCGGCTCTCCGGCGCCGAGGTCGTCCTCGGCGGCGATCTCGGCGGGTTCGCGTTCGAGTACATGACCGCCGGCAGCGCGGTCGTGCTCGGTGATCCCGGACGGTGGATCTGCTCCGGCATGTCCGGCGGCATCGTGTTCGTCCGCGCCGATCCGGTGCGGGGCATCGACGTCGATGGCGTCCGCGCCCGTCTCGCGAAGGGCGCGAAGGTGCATGTCGGCGCGCCAAGCGACGCGGAGCTGCCGATCCTGCGCGACCTCCTCGCCGGCTATCGTCGCGCCCTCCTCGGTTCGGGCCAGGACGACCAGGCGCACCGCGTGCGCGCGCTCGCGGACGACGCGGCCGCGGCGTTCCTCGCGATCCGCCCCGGCGGCGACGTCGTCGACCAGACCGTTTCGACGGAGTAGCGGCAGGCCCGCGCAGCGGCACCCATTCGCGACCCTGCCTCCGCCGCCACAGCACTGTCAGGGGCCTGCCCGCCGCATAGCGTCACCGCATGGACATCAACACCGGCGACACCGCCTGGCTCCTGATCTCCGCGGCGCTCGTCATGCTCATGACCCCGGCGCTCGGCTTCTTCTATGGCGGGCTCGTCGGCAAGAAGAACGTGCTCTCGACCCTGACGCACTCCTTCTTCATCCTCTGCCTCATCTCGGTGCAGTGGGTCCTCTGGGGGTACTCACTGGCCTTCTCACCGGACACCGGCGCAGGCGTCATCGGTGGGCTCGGTTGGGTCGCGCTCAAGGGCGTCGGCTTCACCCCGAACCCCGACTACGCCGGCACGGTCCCGCACCAGGCGTTCATGGCTTTCCAGATGATGTTCGCCGTCATCACGCCCGCGCTGATCACGGGCGCGTTCGCCGAGCGCGTGAGCTTCAAGGCCTACGTGCTCTTCGCGCTGCTCTGGTCGACGCTCGTGTACGACCCGATCGCACACTGGGTCTGGGGCACCGGCGGATGGCTGCACGGGCTCGGCGCCCTCGATTTCGCCGGCGGCACGGTGGTGCACATCTCGAGCGGCGTGTCTGCGCTCGTCGCGGCGATCCTCATCGGGCGTCGCCTCAAGACGAGCGAGCCGCACGACGCGACGATGACCATCCTCGGCGCCTCGCTCCTTTGGTTCGGCTGGTTCGGCTTCAACGCCGGCAGCGCCCTCACGGCGGGTGGTCTTGCGACGAGCGCTTTCGTCGTGACGAACACGGCCGCGGCGATGGCCGGTCTCACCTGGCTCACTGTCTCGTGGATCCACCGGGGCCGTCCGAGCGTGCTCGGCATGGCTGCCGGTGCGGTCGCGGGCCTTGTCGCGATCACACCCGCGTCCGGCTTCGTGGACGTGTCGGGCTCGATCATCATCGGCCTGGGCGCCGGCGTCCTCTGCTACCTCGCGATGCAGCTCCGTCCGCGCCTCAAGGTGGACGACGCGCTCGACGTGTGGGCCGTGCACGGCATCGGCGGCACGTGGGGCGCCATCGCGACCGGTCTCTTCGCCACCGTGGCCATCAACAGCGCCGGTGCGAATGGCCTCTTCTTCGGGAACCCGCAGCAGCTCCTGACCCAGGCCATCGCGGTCGGCGCGACGTGGGTCTACGCCGCGGTCGCGACGTTCGTGATCGTGAAGGCCCTCGATCTCACTATCGGGATGCGCGTTCGCGAGCACGAGGAGTCGCTCGGGCTCGATGCCTCGCAGCACGGCGAGATCGCGTACCAGCTGGACTGAAGGAGGAAGTCATGGATCTCATTGCCCTCGGCGCATTCCTGGTCCTCATCGGAGCCTGGGTGGTCCTTCCGCTCGGCGGAGCGGCCGTCGAGAAGCCGGTGGAGCTGGAAGAAGCCGCCTAAGACGGTTCGGACACGGAATCGGCACTGTTCACGCACCCACTTCGGAGCGGTGCTTGCTGATAGTTACCCGCAGACGCATCACGATCTAGCAGACGCATCACGATCTTGGGAGGTCCTAGATGGCCATTCATGCGATCCAGCCCGGCGAGCACTCCGTGGCGCGCCCGCTCCCGGAGCCGCCGCGCACCCACCGGATCTCCAAGCTCTCGCAGACGTCCGATGCGCTGACCCGCGCCCTCGAGGAGTGGCTCGCGGAGATCAGGCTCCGCTACACGATCGGGGGGGAGTAGCCGGCTAGGCGAACACGCCCGCAAAGGCCGCCGCGAGGACCCCGGGGACCTGCACCTCGGGGTCTTTACGCGTGTCGTAGCCGCAGATCTCGACGCCGCGCACATCGGCGACCTGGCTCACTGATGCGAGCAGCTCGCCGAGCGCCTTGAGCGTCGGCCCGCCAGCGACCGGCAGCGCGACGGCGGCGAGCTCGCGCGGATCGACGATGTCGAGATCCACATGCAGCCAGACCGGCTTCCGCCGCACGGCGGAGAGGAGCGATGGCGCGTCGACCAGGTCGCGGTCGAACGCGATGCGATGGACCTTCGAGCGCGAGAGGTTGCCGACCTCGCCCGGGTCGAGCTCGCGCGCGCCGACCAGGTAGGCGTGGTCCTCGGCGATCTTCTTCACCCCGGGCCACAGCAGCGGCGCGACCTGCTTGCCGCAGACGTGCGCGAGGCACATCCCGCCGACGAAGTGCGACGGCGTCGTCGCGACCGTATTGAAGTCGCCGTGCGCATCGAAGTACACGAGGAGCAGCTCGGGCTCGACCGCCAGCGCGCCGGACATCGAGCCGGCGACGAGGGTGCACTCGCCGCCGAGGATGACGACCTGGCCGCCGGCCTTGAGCGACGTGCTGACGGCGTCGGACAGGAGGATGCAGGCCTCGCGTGCGGCGGTCAGCCAGCGGTCACGGGGGTTGAACGGAACGCGGACGCGTTTCTCCGGCCGCAGACGCTCCATGAATGCCGGACCCAGGGCGGCCGGTGCCTCGGCCACCCCGGTGAACCGCTGCTCGGTCACGATCCCCGCCTCGAGCAGATGGACCGGGCGATGGGCCATCAGTTGCGCGGAGTGTACGACCGCTCTTTCGAGCGGCCGCCCTCCGCCGCGCTACTGGATCCGGCCGAGCAGCCCGCTCTGGTTGAGCGCGAGGCAGATGATCGCGACCGCGGCGAGCGGCCACTTCGACCACCGGCCGGCCACCAGCATCAGGATGCCGCAGACGAGCGCGATGAGCGCGAGGATGAGTGCCAGGCTCAGCGTCATGTCATTCTCCTGCGCGAGCGTGGCCAGGAGCCTACCGCGGCCGACCGTCGACCGTGACGGCTAGTCGGAGAGCGCCACCAGAGCGCGATCGATGGCCTCGAGACCGCCACGAAGGGTGCGCGTCGGCATGCCGAAGCCGATGCGCAGGTGCCGCTCGGCGTTGAAGTGGGCGCCCGGCACGACCATCGTGCCCCACTCCTTGATCAGCCGGTCGACGAACTCGACCGAGTCGATGGGGAAGCTGTAACCGAAGAAGCAGATCGCTCCCGCGGCGGGGGCCACCCAATGCAGCTCCTGCGCGTGCGCCGCGGCCCACGACTCCAGGATCGGCCACCGCTCGTTCAGGAGATAGCGCGCGCGCTTGAGTAGCTGATCCCGTCGCGCGAGCGCGATCTCCGCGAGGAGCTCGGAGAGCGTCGCGGGGGCGATCGTCGTGTAGTCCTTCATCGCCCACGCGGCCGCGATCCGCTCCGGCGGCGCGACGATCCAGCCGACCCGGAGACCGGGGAGGCCGTACGCCTTCGAGAGCCCGCCCGTGACGATGATCCGGTCGTGATGTCCGTAGAAGGTCGCGGTCTCCTGCGCGACGCGCTCCGCGCCGCGATACACCTCGTCCGCGAGGAGCCACGGGCCCTGCCCCTCGATCAGCGTCGCGATATCGAGCACCTCCGCGGCGCTGAGGAGCTGCCCGGTCGGGTTGTTCGGGTTGCAGATGCAGACGACCTTCGTACGCTTCGTGACCGCGGCGCGCAGGGCATCGATGTCGATGCGCCAGCCCCACTCCTCCCGCAGCCAGACCTCTTTCACCTTCGCGCCCAGTCCGCGCGCGATGCCGTGGAGCTGCATGTAGTTCGGCATGACGATGACGACCTCGTCGCCTGGATCGACGAGCGTCGCGAGCGCCAGGAAGTTCGCTTCGCTCGTGCCGGTCGTGATCAGCACGTTGTCGCGCGTCGCCTCGGGATGGAATGCGGCGACCAGCGCGCGGGTCTGGTCGCGCCCCATGCCGTTCGCGTATCCGAGGCGCTCCTTCGCGAGCGCGCCAAGGTCGCGGACCGCATCCTCCAGCGTCAGCGCCTCCAGGCCGGACTCGGACAGGTCGTACTTCACCAGGTGCTCCCAGGTCGACTGCATCCGCTCCATCGAGAACTCGGGGAACCGCATCGCGTCGAACGGTAGCGCCACGTAGACTGGTGCCAGTAGAAGACGCGACCGCTAGGGACCCGGGCCGTTCGGCTCGCGGTCCTCTTTCGGCGTCTAACTGAGTTAGGAGGACCGTGCGCAGACTCTTCGGCGGGAGCCCTCCGCGCGTGGACAAGCTCGTCGTCGGCCTCGGGAATCCGGGCGACGGCTACGCGAACACGCGCCACAACGTCGGCTTCGCGGTCGCGAACCGGCTTGGGAAGCGCGCGCGTGCCGAGTTCGGCATCAAGGCCGCCGAGTCGCGCATCGCCGAGGGCACGCTCGGCGGGATGAAGATCGCGATCGCGCGGCCGCAGACCTTCATGAACGACAGCGGACGGGCCGTGAAGAAGCTCCTCGACCGGTATCGCCTCGACCCCGCGGACATGCTCGTGGTCTTCGACGAGGTCGACCTGCCGCTCGGGACCCTTCGCATTCGCGGATCGGGCGGACCCGGCACGCACAACGGGATGCGGTCGATCGTGAACGCCGTCGGTGAGGGCTTCCCGCGCATCCGCGTCGGCGTCGCGCCCGCGCAGCTGCGCGAGGTGCCGGATCTCGCGCAGTACGTGCTCTCGCCGTTCGATGCCGATGAGAAGGCCCTCGCCGAGAAGACGATGGATCGCGCCGCCGAAGCAGCGGAGGTCGCCCTCGGCGACGTGCAGCGGGCGATGAATCAGTTCAATGGCTGAGCGCGTCCGCGCCGCCCTCCCGGCCGCGCGACTCGCCGGGCTGCTTGCTCGGGCCGAGGAAAGTCCGGCGTTCGGTGCGCTCGCCGATCGCGTGGCGTCCGGCGGCACCGTCGCCGTTGCGGATGCGACCGCCGGCGCGCGCGCCTATGCGTGGGCGGCGCTCGTGGCCACGCAGAGCCGGACGGTCCTCGTCGTGGCGCCGAGCGAGGATCGCGCGCGCCGCTGGCGTGCCGAGATCGCCGGCTGGCTTGGCGAGGAGCGGGTGGTCGCGTTCCCGGAGCGCGAGTCGATGCCGTACGAGGCCGGCTCGCCGTCGTCGACCGCGGTCCACCAACGGCTCCTCGCGCTGTGGCGCCTGCGCGACGGCGAGCCCATCGCCGTCGTGACGTCGCTGCGCGCCGTGATGCAGTGGACCGTGCCGCCGCAGACGCTCGCCGAGCGCGGGCGCGCGCTGCGTACCGGCACGACGCTCCCGTGGCAGAAGACCGCGGCGTGGCTGCTCTCGCTCGGGTACGAGCCGGTGCCGGAGGTGAGCGAGCCGGGCACGTTCTCGCGGCGCGGCGGGATCATCGACGTGTATCCCGCGTCGGCCACCGAGCCGGCGCGCATCGAGCTCTTCGGCGACGACATCGAGTCCATCCGGTCGTTCGATCCGGTCACGCAGCGGTCACAAGCCACACTCGAGGAGCTCGTCGTCCTTCCGGCGCGCGAGATCTCGCTCGAGCACGGACCGGAGATCGCCGAGCGGATCGCGAACGCCGGCTGGGACGGGCTCGGCGAGGACTTCGCCGACTACATCCAGCTGCTCGAGGGTCTCCGCCAGGGCGCGTACGCCCCGGGTGTCGACGCGTTCGCGCCGCTGTTGGGCGCGACGTCGTCGCTCCTCGCGCATCTCCCGCCGGATCGCGCCACCGTCGTGTTCGAGGACTCGGTCGAGCTCGCGCTGGCCTGGGACTCGTATGAGGAGATGGCCGACGAGCGTCGCGAGGAGCTGCGCGCCGACGGCCTCCCGGTCACGGCGTTCCCGGCGCCGTACGTCCCTCGGACCCAACTGGAGCGGGAGGCGGGGGAGCACGGCGCGGTCCGGGTCGCGCCCGCGGACAACGCGCTCCGCCTGGGGTGGACCGGCTCGTCGAACTTCGCGGGCCGGCTCGACCAGTTCCTGCGCGAGGTCGCGGCCGCGGGCACGGGCACCCGGGTCATCGCGACGCCGCAGGCCGCCCGCCTCTCCGAGCTGCTCGCGGAGCGGGAGGTCACGGCGACGCCGCAGGAGACGCTCGCCGATCCGCCCGCGCCCGGTGCGCTCGTGCTGCTGCACGTGGCGCTCGCCGAAGGATTCTCGATCCCCGAGCTCGATCTGCGCATCTTCACCGACGCGGAGGTGTTCGGCTTCCGCAAGCCGCGCCATCCCGAGCGGCGTCGCCGGCGCGTGGCGGTCGGCTCGTTCCTGCAGGACCTGAAGCCGGGCGATCACGTCGTGCACGAGGACTCGGGCATCGCGCGATTCGAAGGCTTCGAGACCAAGCAGGTCATCGGCGTCGAACGCGAGTACCTCATCCTCACCTTCGCCGACGGCACGCGCTGGCTGCCCACGGACCGCATCGACAAGATCACGCGCTACGTCGGCGGCCAGGCGCCTGCGCTGTCGGTCATGGGTGGGCGCGACTGGCTGAAGACCAAGGGTCGCGCGAAGCGCGCCGCCGCGGAGATCGCGAAAGAGCTCCTGCGGCTGTATGCGGCGCGCGAGGCGACACCGGGCCACGCGTTCGGGAAGGACACGCCGTGGCAGATCGAGATGGAGAACGCCTTCCCGTTCACGGAGACGCCCGATCAGCTGCTCGCGATCGAGGAGACCAAAAAGGACATGGAACGGGGCCGGCCGATGGACCGGCTCGTCGTCGGCGATGTCGGCTACGGGAAGACCGAGGTCGCGCTTCGCGCGGCGTTCAAGGCGGTGATGGACGGGAAGCAGGTCGCGATCCTCGTGCCGACGACCGTGCTCGCGCAGCAGCACTACGAGACCTTCAGCGAACGACTCGCGACGTTCCCGGTGAAGATCGACATGCTGTCGCGGTTCCGGCTGCCGGCGGAGCAGAAGGAGACGGTCTCGCGCATCAAGACCGGTGACGTCGACATCGTCGTGGGCACGCATCGCGTGCTGCAGAAGGACGTGAGCTTCCGTGACCTCGGGCTCGTCGTCATCGACGAGGAGCACCGCTTCGGTGTGCGGCACAAGGAGCGTCTCAAGTCGATGCGGACAGAGGTCGACGTGCTCTCGATGACGGCCACGCCGATCCCGCGCACGCTGCACATGGCGCTGTCGGGCGTGCGGGACATCAGCGTCATCGAGACGCCGCCCGAAGACCGGCAGCCCATCGAGACGCATGTCGTGGAGCGGAGCGACGACGTCATCCGCGAGGCGATCGTCCGCGAGCTCGATCGCGGCGGGCAGATCTACTACGTCCACAACCGCGTCATGGGGATCGAGCAGGAGACCGAGCGGCTGCGTCAGCTCGTGCCGCAGGCGAAATTCATCGTCGGTCATGGCCAGATGGACGAGCGGAAGCTCGAGCGCGTGATGGTGGACTTCGCGGATCAGGACCACGACGTCCTGGTGTGCACGACGATCATCGAGTCGGGCCTGGACATCCCGAACGTGAACACGATCGTCATCGACCGGGCCGGCACCCTCGGCCTCGCGCAGCTCTATCAGCTGCGTGGCCGCGTCGGCCGCAGTGCCGAGAAGGCCTACGCCTACCTCCTCTACAACAAGGAGGCGAGCCTCACCGAGCAGGCGCGGATGCGGCTGCAGGCCGTGTTCGAGGCGAGCGAGCTGGGCGCCGGCTTCAAGATCGCGATGCACGACCTCGAGATCCGCGGCGCCGGCAACATCCTCGGCGCGGAGCAGCACGGGCACGTCGCGGCCGTCGGCTTCGAGCTGTACGCCCAGCTCCTCGAGGAGGCCGTGAACGAGCAGCGCGGGCTCCGGCCGCTCGCACCCGCGGCCTCGGACGTCGTCGTGGATCTCGCGCTCTCGACGGCGATCCCCGACGAGTACATCCCGGCGCGCGCGCGCAAGCTCGAGATGTATCGCCGCATCGCGGAGCTCCACGAGCTGGACGAGCTCGTCGCGCTCCGTGAGGAGCTGCAGGACCGCTACGGCCCGCCGCCCGAGCCGATGCGCAATCTCCTGTACGGGGTCGAGGTGAAGCTGCGGGCCGCGAAGGCCGGCGCCACCGAGGTGCGCGTCCGCGGCGCGGAGCTCCGCATCGTGATGGGCCGCGACCTCGGTGATGCCCAGCGCGCCGTCCTGCTCTCGGTCTTCCCGAAGGCGCAGCACGGCCAGCGGCAGGTGCGCGCGTCGATCGTCGAAGCGCGCGGCGACTGGCGTGATGCGCTCACGCGGGTGCTCGAGGGCTTGGCCGCATAGACCCGGTTGTGTGCTAAAGTGTGGCCATGCGTGTGCACATAACCCTCCGCGCGGAGCTGGTGAAGGACCTCGATCGGCGCGTCGGCGCCCGGCGCCGCAGCTCGTTCGTTGCGCAGGCGGTCGAGCGCGCGTTAGAGGACGAGCATCGGTGGGAGCTGATCGAATCCTCGCTCGGCAAGATCAAAGATCGGGGCCACGGGTGGGACGTGGACGCGGCAGGGTGGGTCCGTGGCCAACGTCGCGCGGACGCAAAGCGGGTCGGATAAGTGGCTGCGGTCCTGCTCGACACGACCGTGATCATCGACCTGTTGCGCGGTCGAGCGGATGCGCGCCGGCGACTCACCCAGCTTCATGGATCCGGCGATAGTCCGTATGTCTGCGCGATCAACGTCGAGGAGACGGTGCGTGGGCTGACGCCGAGCGAACGCGACGTCGCGAGGGCGCTGTTCAGCGGCCTACGTATCGTCCCCCTGACCGACGTCGAAGGCTGGCGAGCAGGCGAATGGCGCCGCTCGTACGCATCGCGCGGGACCACACTCGCGCAAGCCGATTGCCTGATCGCCGCAGCCGCGGTCGCGATCGGTGGCCGTCTCGCGACAGGAAATCCGCGGGACTTCCCGATGGCGGAGCTGGTCGTCGAGCACTGGCCGGTCGGGGCATGAGGATCGGGATCGATCTCGACGACGTCGTTGCGGAGTGCGCGGTGCCATATCTGCGCGCGTTCGCAGAGCGCTACCGGCTGCAGCTGCCCGAGGAGGAGCTCGGCTGGCAGACGCTCGCCGCGATCGAGGAGGTGAGCGGTGAGGAGAAGGACCGCTTCCGCCTCGCCCTGTACGACGGGAAGTTCTTCAGCGAGCTCGAGCCGTACGCGGACTCGCCTGCCGTGATCGAGCGGATCGCTGACGCCGGGCACGAGATCTACTTCATCACCGCGCGCGCCGAGCGTCGCCGCGTCGTCACCGAGACGTGGCTGCGCGAGAAGGGCCTCATCCAGCACGCCCGCGCCGTGCACCTCAAGCCGCACGGCGACTTCGATCCCGGCGTGCCGCCGGGGCGGTACGACGCGACCAGCTCGGCCGGCTACAAGGTGCGGCTCGCGAAGGAGCTCGATCTGGACGCGTTCTGCGAGGACGACGTGCTCATCGCGCGTTCGCTCGCCGAGGCCGGCATCAAGGTCTGGCTCTTCGACCACACCTGGAACCGCGAGCTCGCCCATCCGAACATCACCCGCGTCGCGACCTGGACGGATCTTGCGACGGAGCTCCGGGTCTGAACACCGTCACCACGCTCTACCTCGTGCGTCATGGCGAGAGCGAGGCGAACGCCACGCAGGTCTTCGCCGGCCGTACGGACAGCCCGCTCACGGTGAAGGGTCGCGAACAGGCGAAGGTCGTCGCGAAGGCGCTGCGGCCGGTGCACTTCGACCGCATCGTCGCAAGCAGCCTGTCGCGCACCAAGGACACCGCCGCCGACATCGCCGCCGGCCGCGGGATCCCGGTAGAGACGTTCGCGGATCTGCAGGAGATCGACCTCGGCGAGGCGGCCGGCAAGCCGTTCGACGAGGTGCGCGGACTTCCTGGCTACGAGAGCGAAGGCTTCCATCAGTGGCCCGGTGGCGAGTCGCTCGAGCAGGTCGTGACGCGAGCGATGCGGGTCATCGACCGGCTCGTCGCCGAGAGCCCGGGCAAGACGATCTGCATCGTTGGCCACGGCGGCGTGACGCGCATCCTCGTCAGCTCATTCATGGGCGTGCTGCCGAAGCTCATCCGTGTGCCGGCGACGAACACGAACATCACGATCGTCACGCATGACGCCGACAATGGCTACGTCGTGCAGGAGATGTTCAAGGACACCCACGTCGAGGAGCGCGCGTGATCTTCCGCGGGCCGCGTGTCTCCGCGGCCGAGATCGAGCGGGTCGCCGGGTGGACGCTGAAGCCCGAGGGCCTCTGCCGTGCGGAGCGCTGCGTCCCGTTCACGAGCGCATCGACGGACGCGGTCGACCTCGCGGATGTCGCGCAGGCACTCGGCATGCCGCTCGTCGATGAGCCGGCGGCCGGCCTGTGGGCGCTCGGCCCGGAGGCGGGCGGCACGGCCCTCGCGTCAGCGACGCTGCCCGACATCACGCTGCCCGATCTGGATGGCCGTCCATTCCGATTCGCGTCGCTGCGCGGCCGCAAGGCGCTCATCGTCGCGTGGGCCTCGTGGTGAGGCTGCCGCTTGGACCTGCCCGTGTGGCAGGAATTGCGGACCGAGCTCTACCCGCGGCTTGAGATCGTGACCGTCGCGCTCGAGGCGCGCGGTAGCTCCGCGGCGCGGCCCTGGATCGAGAAGGCGGCGCCGACGCATCCGTCGCTGATCGACGAAGCGCACGTCCTGGCGTCCCTCGGCGTCGTCAATGTGCCGACCGGGATCTGGATCGACGAGGAGGGCGTGATCGTGCGGCCGCCCGAGACCGCGTACCCGCGCCGGCCGTCCTTCAAGGACCGGGCGATCCCCGCCGACGCGACGCCGCTCCAACGCGAAGGGATCGAGCTGACCAGGTCCCTGAACGTCGAAGCCGAGCGCTATGTCGCCGCGTTGCGCGAGTGGGTATCGAGCGGGCCCGGCGCCGCGAGTCGCTACGCGCTTGCGCCCGATGAGGTCACGCGCCGGAGCCGCCCGCGGCCGCTGAGCGAGGCGACCGCGGCGGCGCACTTTGCGCTCGCGCAGCAGCTGCATGCGGCGGGCGAGGCGACACTCGCGACCAAGCACTTCAAGGAGGCGCAGCGACTGCATCCGACGAGCTGGACGTACCGCCGTGACGCGTGGGCAATTGCCGGTCCCGATCATCCCGCGATCTACGGCACGACGTGGCTCGATGACGTGAAGCGGGAAGGCGCGGAGAACTACTACCCGCGGCTCGAGCTCTAGGCCTTCCGCTAGTCTCTCGCTCGTGGCAGTCATCGCACCCAAGGAGCTCGGCGAGCGCATCCGTGACATCCCCGACTTCCCGAAGCCGGGGATCCTGTTCAAGGACATCACGACCATGCTCAAGGACGGCGACTCGTTCAAGAGCGCGGTCGATGGGCTCCTCGCGAAGGTCAAGGGCAAGCCGATCGACGTCGTCGTCGGCATGGAGTCGCGCGGCTTCATCTTCGGCGCGCCGATCGCGTACGCGCTCGGCGTGGGCTTCGTCCCGGTGCGCAAGCTGGGCAAGCTGCCGGCCGACGTCGTGAGCGTCGAATACGACCTCGAGTACGGCTCGGCCACCCTCGAGATGCACAAGGACGCGATCAAGCCCGGCGCGAAGGTCCTCATCGTCGACGACCTCCTCGCCACCGGCGGCACGGTCGCCGGCACGATCGAGCTGGTGAAGCAGCTCAAGGGCGAGATCGTCGCGCTCGCGTTCTTGATCGAGCTCAAGGCCCTGCACGGGCGGGACAAGCTCCAGGGCTATGACATCGCGACCCTCATCGAGTTCTAGTACCCGATTAGTACCGCATAACTGCGGTCCAGGCCCCCGCGTTAGTCCCGCGATGCGCCGCGCCTTTGCCCTCGCCGTGCTCCTCGTCCTTCTATCCGGGCAGTCGGCTGCGGCGCTCTCCGTTACCCAGACGATCCCAGTCGGCTTGAAGCCGTTCGGTGTCGTCAAGACCCCGGACGGCCATCTCTACGTGTCGAACAACGGTACGAACACGATCTCGGTGGTCGACCCGGCGACTGCGGATCGATACACCGTGTCGCCGACGATCACGGTGGGCCGCGGCCCTGGCGAGATCGCGATCGACCCGCTGGCGAACCGCGCCTACGTCGGAAACTACGACGATCAGACGACGTCGGTCGTCGACATTGCGGCGGGCGCGGTGATCGCGACGCTTTCGGGCGGCGGCCTCGGCGTCGCCGTAGACCCGGGACTCGGTCGTCTGTACGTCGCATTCGTCACGAAAGTGCTCGTCTTCGACACGGTCACCCTCCAGCAGATCGCGACGATCCCAGCTCCCGCGACTTCGTCGTACTTCGGGATCGCGCTCGACCCGGCGCGGCATCTCGGGTACATCGGCGATCTCGGCGGCTCAACCGGTGGCGGTGGCGTGGTCGTCTTCGACCTGCTGACGAATACCGTGCTGACGACGGTCGATGTCGGTGGCCGCGTCCGGTTCGCGCTAACGACCGATCCAGCACGAGGCAGAGTGCTTGTCGCTACGGACTATTTCGGGAGCACGTTCTCGGTCATTGACGCGAGCACGAATGCGGTCGTCAGCACGGTGCCCCTGCCGTATGAGATCCCCAGCCATATCGCCGCATACACTGCCGATCGCGTCTACGTGACCGAGAACGAGCAGTACGGCGCTGCCGATCTCGCGGACATCGATCTGGCCACGTTGACGGTGACGCGCCACCGGATCTACGGCGACGCAGGGGCCGGCGGACCCAGGCCAGCCGGTCTCGTGCTCATCGGCCCGAAGGTCTACGTCGCATTGAATGGATCGAATGTCCTGGCCGTCATGGATGAGAGCGCGCCCGTGGTCAGCGCCACAGTCTCTCCGCCGGCACCGAAGACGAACGACACGCTGACCGCGACGGTCTACGCGAGCGACCCGGACGGCGATCCGCTGACGTACACGTACCAGTGGACGAAGAACGGCTCCGATATCGCCGGCGCGACCACGCTCACGCTCGACCTCTCAGTCTCGGGAAATGGCGATCGCGGCGACAGTGTTGCCTTCCGGGTCACGGCCAGTGACGGCACACACACCACGACGGCGCAGTCGCGGCCGATCGTCGTCACGGACTCCGCGCCGGTCGTTGACAGCGTGACGGTCACGCCGTCGAGTGCTCGCACCAGTGACCTGTTGAGCGTGAGCTCGACCGGTCATGACGCGGACGGCGGCGACGCGGTCACGTTCGGCTACCAATGGACTCGGAATGGCGTCGACATCGCGGGCGCCACCGGCAGCTCGCTCGACCTTTCCGTTGCTGGGAACGGGGATCGTGGCGACTCGGTCGCCGTTCGCGTAGCCGCGTCGGACGGCACCCTCACGAGCGTGCCGATGAGCTCGGCACCCGTGGTGATCGCCGACACCGCGCCGGTCGCGACAGTCGCCTTCAACACCACGGCGCCGACGACGCAGACGGTGCTGGTGGCGACCGCGACTGCGTCCGACGCCGACGGCGAGGCGCTCACCTTCACGTATGTCTGGAAGGTGAACGGCGTGACGCGGCGGACCACCGTGACCGGGGCGACCTCGGACAGCTTCGACCTCGGCAAGCCGGGGAACGGCAACAAGGACGACCTGGTGACCGTCGAGCTCGCAGCCTCGGACGGCACCTTGACGGCCGCTCTCGCGTCCGCGAGCGCAACGATCGGTCGAGGGCACTAAGGGCAGACGACGATCTCCGCCGCGGACGCCCTCACCGGACTTCGACTGCTCTGCGGGCTTTTCGTGGCGATACGGCCATCGTTCGCGGTGCTGCTCCTCGCCGTCGTGACTGACTGGATCGACGGACCGCTCGCTCGCCGGCGACCACGCACGGGGTATGGCGGGCGCTTCGATCTCGAAGCGGACTCGATCCTCACCCTTGGCGCGTCGATCGCGGCCGTGCGCATCGGCGCGCCGCGCGTCGTCGTCCTGGCACCGCTTGCGCGATATGCGGTCCCCGCGCTGCGGACCGGCAGGCTCGATCCGGACGGCGCGCGCCGCGACCGCATCACCGGCGTCGCGCAGATGGTCGTGCTCGCCGCCGCGGTCGCGCCGTGGCCACTTCGCGTGGTCCGGATCCTCGCGCTGCCGGTGTCCGCGGCGCGATGTGCGGCGATGCTGGTCCAGGCGAAGGGCCCGCGGTAGACTGGCCTTCACAGCACAACCGGCGGAGCCCCGCTAGGTCGTAGCCCTCGGAACTGGAGGATGCCATGACCGCGGCCCCGCTCATGCCCGAGATCGATCTCGATCCCCACGCGCCGGCCGCGGATGCGCGCGCCTTCTTCGAGCGGGATCGCCTCATCGCCGCGTACGCCCTCGCCGATCTCGATCCAGAGAACGTCGACCAGTCCCGCTGGTGGGTCGCGCGACGGGGCGAGGACATCGTCGCCGCGGCCCTGCTCGTTGAGGTGCTCCCGTTCCGGCCGTGCTTCGCCATGGGCGAGTCAGCAGCCCTCGCGGAGCTGTTCCGCAGTGGGATGACCGAGGCTCGGCTCATCCTCGCGACGCCGCCGAACGGCCGGCTGCCGATCGAGGCGAGCTACCGCTTCGAGCGGGTCGACGTGATGAACCGCATGGTCGTGCGCCTTGACCGGTTCCAGCCCCGGGTGACCCATACGATCACGCGCCTCACCCCCGAGGAGCTCGAGGACGTCATCGATCTATACGGGAACGCATCGCGCTCGTACTTCACGCCGAAGCGCCTGGAGCGCGAGCTCTACTTCGGCGTGTACTCGGGCCGGCTGCTCGTCGCGGCGGCCGGCACACACGTGCGTTCGTACGGGGCAGGCATCGCCGCCGTCGGCAACGTCCTCACGCGGCTCGCATACCGCAACCGCGGGATGGCGACGTCGGTGACCTCGGCCGTCACCGAGGCCGCGCTCGAGATGCACCGCGACGTCGTGCTCAACGTGCGACAGGACAACGCGCCTGCCGTCAGCGTCTATCGCCGTCTCGGCTTTGAGGTCCATGGGCCATTCGTGGAAGGGCCCGCCGTCCGCCGCGCCGTCTGGGAGCGGCTCACCAAGAATCTATTCGGGAGAACGTCATGACCGTCGCCACCAAGTCACAGTCCGACGTCGCGGATCGCTCGCTCGCCGATGCCGGCTCGCGCCGTGTCGAGTGGGCCGGCCGTGAGATGCCCGTCTTGGAAAGCATTCGCAAGCGAGTGAAGGCGGAGCAGCCGTTCAAGGGTCTGCGGATCGGCGCGTGCCTCCACGTGACCACCGAGACCGCGAATCTCGCGATCACGCTTCGCGATGCCGGCGCGTCCGTCACGCTCTGCGCGTCGAACCCCCTCTCGACGCAGGACGACGCCGCGGCCGCGCTCGCCCAGAACGAGGGCATCGCGACGTACGCACGGAAGGGCGAGGACCGCGACACGTACTTCCGGCACATCGAAGCGGTGCTCGACACGAAGCCCGAGATCACGATGGACGACGGCGCGGACGTCGTCACCCTCCTCCACACCACGCGCAGGGACCTGCTGCCGAACGTCAAGGGTGGCACCGAGGAGACCACGACCGGCGTCATCCGCCTTCGCGCGATGGTCGCCGAGGGCGTCCTCGCGTATCCGATCATCGCGGTGAACGAGGCCCGCACCAAGCACATGTTCGACAACCAGTACGGCACCGGTCAGTCGGCCATCGACGGCCTCATGCGCGCCACGAACATCCTGATCGCCGGCAAGACCGCGGTCGTCGCGGGCTACGGCTGGGTCGGCCGTGGTGTCGCGTCGCGGTTCCGCGGCATGGGCGCGAACGTCATCATCGTCGAGGTCGACCCGCTGCGCGGGCTCGAGGCTGCGATGGACGGCTACCAGGTCATGCCGATCGCCGAGGCGGCGAGGCGTGGCGACATCTTCATCACGACCACCGGCAACCTGAACGTCATCGGCGCCGCGCATTTCCCGACGATGAAGGACGGCGCGATCGTCGCGAACGCCGGTCATTTCAACGACGAGATCGAGATCCCGGCCCTCGAGAAGCAGTCGAAGGGCAAGCGCACCGTACGCACGTTCGTGGAGGAGTACAGCCACGAGAACGGGAAGAAGATCTTCCTGCTGGCCGAAGGCCGGCTGCTCAACCACGCGGCCGCCGAGGCGAACCCCGCCGCGGTGATGGACATGAGCTTCGCGAACCAGGTCCTGGCCATCGAGTACCTCCTCAAGATGGGGAAGGCCCTCAAGCCGGACGTCTACCCGGTGCCGGAGGATCTCGACGCGCTCATCGCCCGCTTGAAGCTGGACGCGATGGGGATGAAGATCGACACCATGACCGACGCCCAGAGGGCCTACGCGAACTCGTGGAAGGCGGGGACCTAGATGACTCTCAGCTTCATGCGCGCGGACAAGGTCCTGTTCTCGAGCGAGTCCGTCACCGAGGGCCATCCCGACAAGCTCTGTGACCAGGTCTCCGACGCCGTGCTCGACGCACTCCTCGCGAAGGATCCGATGTCGCGGGTGGCCTGCGAGACGGCGACGACCACCGGGACCGTGCTCGTGGCAGGGGAGATCACGACGACCGCGTACGCGGACGTCATCGGCATCGTGCGCGAGGTCGTGAAGGACATCGGGTACACGAACGCGCACTACGGCTTCGACTTCGAGACCTGCGGCGTCCTGACGGCGATCAAGCCGCAGTCACCGGACATCGCCCAGGGCGTGGACCACGCGGGCGACGATCGCGCCGAGCTCGGCGCCGGCGACCAGGGAATGATGTTCGGCTTCGCGATCGACGAGACCCCGGAGCTCATGCCGCTGCCGATCACGCTCGCGCACGCCGTCGCGAAGCAGCTCGCGAAGTCTCGCAAGTCCGGCGAGCTCAAGTACCTCCGGCCCGACGGCAAGAGCCAGATCACGGTCGAGTACCACAAGGGCGAGCCGAAGCGCGTGCACACCGTCGTGGTCGCGACGCAGCATGACGACGGCATCGACATCGAGCAGATCCGTCGCGACGTGAAGGAAGCGGTCGTGCGCGCGGCGATCCCGGCGGGCTTGCTGGACGATGAGACGCGCTACGTCATCAACGGCACGGGCAAGTTCGTCATCGGCGGCCCGATGGGGGACGCCGGACTGACCGGCCGCAAGATCATCGTCGACACCTACGGCGGATACGCGCCGCACGGTGGTGGCGCGTTCAGCGGCAAGGACGCGACGAAGGTCGACCGTTCCGGCGCGTACGCCGCGCGCTACGTCGCGAAGAACATCGTCGCGGCGAAGCTCGCGCGGCGCTGCCAGATCCAGATCGCGTATGTGATCGGCGTCGCGAAGCCGGTCTCGCTCAACGTCGAGACGTTCGGCACGGGCACGGTCGACGACGAGGTCATCCGCCGGCTCATCGACGAGCACTTCGACTTCCGTCCGCAGGCGATCATCGACCGCTTCGCGATGCGCCGACCGATCTACCGGCAGACCGCGGCGTACGGGCACTTCGGCCGGCCGGACCTCGATCTGCCCTGGGAGCGAACGGATCTCGCCGAAACGTTCGCCCACTTCAGCCGCAGCGCGGGGAGCCGGAAAGCCGCCGTCTAGCCGGACTGGCCCCTCGCTTGCATGCACGGCCGTGGAACTTCACAGGGAGGGCACGCATGGCTCGCGAGATCGTTGTGCGCCCGACGGGCACGTCCTGGGGCGCGGTCCTCGACGGATGGCTCGCGACGATCGGCGTCGCGGCGATCCTCACGCCGATCATCGGTCTGCTGCTTGCGTCCTGGTATCCGACGCGCGGCTACGCGTCGACGGTGCCGATCCTCGTGGCGGTCGGCCTCGCGTATCTCATCGGCGGCTACGTCGCCGGACGCATGGCGGGCTACCGCACCAGCTGGCACGGAATGATGGTCTCGTTCTTCGGGCTCTTCGTCGTCCTCGCGCTGCTCGTCGTGGACATCGCCCTCGCGATGGGCACGTTCGGTGTGGCCGGTCGGCTCACGCAGCTCATGCCGCAGGTACTCGGGGTCGCGCTGTACCAGTCGGCCGAGACGCTCGCCTTCGGCGGAGCGCTCGGCATCCTCGTCGCCGTCTTCGCCGGCTGGCTCGGCGGTCTCCTTGCTCCGGCCCGCATCACCGCGGCCGTGACGACGACGCCGGTCGACCCGGTTCCGGTCACCGAGGAACGCCACGCCGAGGCGCGCCGGGTGGCCACGACCGAGGTCCACAAGCCCCGCGAGCGCTACCGGCTGCTGCCGGGCACCGGCGTGAAAGGTGGCGAGCGCGTCGACGAGGTGGACACCGCCCTGCGCGTGGAGCGCACGGACCCGATCGAGCCCAGCTAGCGCGCCCTTCCGGCCCGCGCAACCCTGAACCACGGCGTGCGGCCGGACGTATCCTCCAGCAGACCGAGGAAGGTCTGGGGGGTGTGCGCATGGCTCGCGCGATCGCGATCCTGGCGGCTCTGGCGATCGTTCTTGGCGCCTGCACCGGCGCGACGTCGGCGCCGACATCGCAGGTACCGGCCGGCGGCAAGGCCGCCTACGGCGGCTCGGTGACATTCGCGATGAACTCGGACATCAGCAACATGGACCCGCTGCTGTCCGGGCTGTTCGTCGACCGGCACCTCATGTACGCGATGTACGACTCGCTCGTCCGCGTCACGCCGAAGGGCGACATCATCCCGTGGCTCGCGACGAAGTGGACGATCTCGCCTGACGGCAAGACGTACACCTTCAACCTGCGGACGGACGTCAAGTACCAGGACGGAACGCCGTTCGACGCAGCGTCCGCGAAGTGGAATCTCGATCGCTACCGCCTGACGAAGGGATCGCTGCGGCTCGGTGAGCTTGCGCCGGTCGACTCCGTCACCGTCGTGGACCAGTACACCGTGCGCCTCGACCTCAAGACCCCGTCCGCGCCGCTCCTGTCGGTCCTCATCGACCGCTCCGGCATGATGCTGTCGCAGAAGGCCGTCGAGGCCGGAGGGGCGGACTTCAACCGGAAGGCGTTCAAGGCCGGGTCCGGTCCGTTCATCCTCACCGAGGCGGTGAAGGACGACCACTACACCTTCGTGAAGAACCCCGACTGGTGGGGCAAGGCCGCGAACGGCGACAAGCTCCCGTACCTCGACACCGTGATCATCAAGCCGATCACCGATGGCGACGTCCGGCTCACGAACGTCCGCACCGGGCAGGTCCAGGCGACCAATGCCGTCACCGGCAAAGACGTGCCGACCGTGAAGGCGGACAGCACGCTGGTCTACCAGGAGGTCGCCGGCATCGGCTACAACAGCCTCGTCCCGAACCGCTCGCCCGGCTTCCTGTTCAACGAGCCGCGCTACATCAAGGCGGTCGACTACGCGATGGATCGCGACGAGCTTCTGAACAGAGGACCCGCGCAAGGCGTCGGTGCCGTGGCCTACGGCCCGATCGCCCCGTCGCATTTCGCCTTCGACCCGAATTTCAAGCCGTTCCCGAAGCCGGACATCGCCAAGGCGAAGCAGCTCGTGGCAGATGTCGGCAAGGGCCCGCTGAAGTTCGAGCTCCTCGTCTCCTCGGGTGACGCGGCCACGCTGCAGTTCGCGCAGCTGCTCAAGTCGCAGCTCGAGAAGGCCGACATCACGATGGACATCAAGACCCTGCTGTTCAACGAGATCGTCACCCTCCAGCAGCAGCACAAGCAATCCGGAATGACGCTCATCGGATGGAGCGGCCGCACCGATCCGGACGGCAACGTCTACGACTTCAACTACACCGGCCGCCCGAACAACGACTCGGCGTATTCGAACAAGGACGTCGACGCGCTCCTCGACCAGACGCGCACCGCGACGGACAACGCCAAGCGGAAGGAGCTCTTCCTCAAGGCGCAGCAGATCTTCGTCGTGGACGACCCCTCGCGGATCTTCTACAGCTTCAACGCGGCGCAGATGCTGACCGCGAAGGCGGTCCAGGGATTCCAGGACTTTCCGGACCAGCTACCACGCTTCGAGACCGTCTGGGTGCAGAAGTAGCCCACATCAGACGGATCGGGCAATGAGAGCGGAGGCGGCGGAGTGACGCAGTACATCCTCCGCCGCCTCCTGCTCATGATCCCGGTCGCCTTCCTGGTCACCATCGGCATCTTCGTCATCATCCGCATCGCCCCCGGGGACCCGATCCTCACGTATGCCGGCGAGGACCCGGACCCGGTCACGATCGCCGCCGTCCGCGCCGAGCTCGGGCTCGACCAGCCCGTCCCCGTGCAGTACGCAGCGTGGTTGTCTCGAGCCCTCCAGGGCGACCTCGGCCGCTCGTTCCAGACGCATCAGCGGGTCCTCGAGGCGATCGCGGAGCGCCTCCCGGTCACGCTCGAGCTCGGAGCCGCCGCGCTGCTCATCTCGGTGACCCTCGCGCTCGTCGTCGGCACGATCTCGGCGATCAAGCGGAACTCCGCGGTCGACCTCCTCACGACGAGCGTGACGCTCGCCGGCGTGTCGTTCCCGAACTTCTACCTCGGCCTCCTGCTCATCCTCCTCTTCGCGTACGTGATCCCCGGCAATCTCCTGCCGCCGGGCGGGTGGACGCCGTTCTCGACGAACCCGGGCGACAACCTCCGCCGCCTGATCCTGCCGGCGATCACCATCGCGACCGCGAGCCTCGCCGTGAATCTGCGGCAGATGCGCTCGAGCCTCCTCGACGTCTTCGGCCAGGACTACATGCGGACCGCGCGCGCGAAGGGCCTTCGCGAACGGGCCGTCGTCGTCCGCCACGCCCTGAAGAACGCCCTCATCCCGGTGGTGACGATCATCGGCATCCAGGTCGGCGCGATCATCGAGGGCGCGATCATCACCGAGACGATCTTCTTCATCCCCGGGATCGGCCGGCTCGCGGTGCAGGCGATCCCGTCGCAGGACTACCCGGTGGTCCAGGGAGTCGTGCTCGTGTCGGCGCTGTCGTTCATGCTGAGCACGCTCGCGGTGGACATCCTGTATGCGTTCCTCGATCCGCGGATCTCGTTCGGGGCGGCCGAAGCGTGAGCGGCGCGGCCCTCCCGGTCGTCCTCCGAGCCCAGCCGGGGGGCCGGACGTACGCCGTCCGCTACTTCCTCCGGAAGAACCCGCGGATGCTCGTCGGCGTGATCCTGCTCGCGATCCTGCTGTTCGTCGCGGCGTTCGCGCCGCTCATCGCGCCGTACGACCCGATCAAGGTGAACATCGCCGACCAGCTGCAGCCACCGAGCTTCGATCACTGGCTCGGCACCGACGATCTCGGCCGAGACGTGTTCTCACGCGTGCTCTGGGGTTCGCGGGTGTCATTGTCGGTCGGCGTCATCTCGGTGAGCATCGGGTTCCTCGTTGGCGTGAGCATCGGTCTCGCTGCGGGCTACCTTGGCGGCACGTTCGACCTGCTCGCGATGCGCGTCATCGACGCGCTCCTCGCGTTCCCGGCGCTCGTCCTCGCGATCGCGATCACCGCGGCGCTCGGCCCGCAGATCCAGAACGCGATGATCGCCATCGGCGTGGTCGCCATCCCCGGTTACGCGCGCCTCACGCGGGGGCAGGTGCTCGCAGTGCGATCACGCGAATTCATCGTCGCTGCGCGGACCGTCGGTGTGCCGCCGGTCCGGATCGTGCTGCGCCACATCTTCCCGAACATCGCGAACGCCCTCGTCGTGCAGGCGACGCTCGCCACCGCTTTCGCGATCCTCGCGGAGGCCGCGCTGTCGTTCCTCGGCCTCGGGCCGCAGCCGCCGTACCCGTCCTGGGGCCAGGACATCAACTACTCGCAGCGGTACCTCGCGAACATGAAGTGGTGGATGAGCGCCGGCCCCGGGATCGCCATCTTCATCGCGGTCTTCACCTTCAACTTCCTGGGCGACGCGCTCCGCGACGCCCTGGACCCGCGGCTCCGTCGCAGCGGGTAGGCGCCGTACACCAGTTTTCCTCAGTAAATGGGCGTGTTCAGGCGGCCCTAGTACCCAGGTACTAGCCGAAGCACCCCCGCCGGGGGACTGGGACGGCGCTCGCGAGGGGCGTATCCCAATGGCGTGATGCAGGTCAGCCAAGTGGCATACGACCGATTCGTGCTCGAGCTCCCGGCTGCGGACAGCGAGTGGAAGCCGCTCGCGGACCCGGAGATCGTCGCCGAGACGGCCGCGTGGCTCTGGGACTTCGGTCCGACGCCGCTCATCGGTGTCGTCGGCCACGATGGAGCCGCCCCCGCCTGGCTCGGCGTCTGGCAGTCACGGCAGGTGAACTGGGCACCGGATGGCACCACGACCGGTCGCGCGGTCATCCTGGCGAACCGGACGGACCTCGAACGCTTCCTCGTGCAGGGCGCTCCCCACGAGCACACCGCGCTGCTCTGGCCGCGCGTCGCCGTAGCGAAGACGTTCGAGGCCTTGGCGGCCGGCGGTGCGCAGTGGCTTCGGTCGGTGGAGGCGCACGCGCGCATCCAGCGGAACGGCGAGGTCTTCGAAGTCAACCAGGTCGACCCGAACTAGATCGCGGCGGCCGTCCTCGACGCGCGCGCGATCCCGAACCCGATGAGCGCTCCAACGATCGCCACTCCGAGCGCTGCGATGCCCGCGGGCGGGAGTGCCGCGCGCGCGACGGCGATCTCGACGACCGGGATCGGCAGCCCGACGCACAGCGCGACGAGCCACCACCACTTCGCGGCGAGGGCGGCGAGGGTCACCGATGCGATGAGCAGCAGGCCGACCTCGATGCCGGTGTCGTCGGTGCGCAGGTCGTATGCGGCCAGCAGCACACCGACCCCCAGTGCGAGCCCGAGCGCGATCGCGTTCCTCACTCGTCCTGCGTGACCTTCCGCTCGGCCGCGGCGCCCAGCTCCGTCGCGCGCTGGTACGCGGCGTATACGGCCTTCGACAGCACGGTCCGGAGCGAGCCCTTCTCCAGCTGGTAGATCGCCGCCGCGCTCGTGCCACCGGGCGAGGTGACCATGTTGCGCAGCTCCGCGAGGTGCCGTCCGCTCTTTCGCGCGAACAGCGCCGAGCCTTCGACGGTCCGCAGCACGAGCTCTTCGGCGACCCGGCGCGAGAAGCCGAGATGCACGCCCGCATCGACGAGGGCCTCCATGAGCAGGAACACATACGTCGGTCCGGTGGCCGAGAGCGCGGTGGCCATGTCGATGTACGACTCGTCCTCGACCATCAGCTCCTCGCCGAGCGCCGCGACGATGCTCTTGGTGTGCTCGCGCTGCTCGGCGGTGACCGCGTGCGACGGGTACCACGCGGTCACGCCCATACCGACCTGCGCCGGGGTGTTCGGCATCGCCCGCACGATCGCCGGATGGCCGAGGCCACCCTCGAGCACGCGCATGTTCGCACCGGCCACGATCGAGATCACGAGCTGGTCCGCGCGTAGCTTCCCGCGCAGCTCCTTCATGACCGTGGGAAGGACCTGCGGCTTGACGGAGAGGACGACCACGTCGGCCTGCTTCGCCGCATCCACGTTCGATGCGAGCGCGGTGATCCCGAACTGCTTCGCCAGCTCCGCGCGCCGCTCGCGCCGCGGGCCGGTCACGGTCACACGGGATGGCGGCACGAGGTGCTTGTCGAGGACACCGCGGATCATCGCCTCGGCCATCACGCCGCCGCCGATGAACGCGATCTTGTCCTTCGCCATTACGGGATTATGGGGTGGCAGCGACAATCGACGTATGCGGCACATCGCCCTCGCCGCCGGGCTCCTGCTGAGCGCCTGCGGCTCGACGTTTTCGGGCTCGTCCCCTTCACCGCAAGTCTCGGCGTCCGCAGCTCCCTCGGCCGGCGCCACCCCGTCAGCCACGCTCGGTCTCGCCGGTGCGCTGCCGGGATCGGTCGTCCGCATCACCGTGAACGGCTTGCCGTACGACCAGAACGTGCCGTTCCAGCTACAGCCCACTGGACGGCCCGTGGTGATCGAGATGGCGTTCCCGTTCGCCGTGGACCGACCGTTCTTCGAGACCTGGATGCCGCGGAACGCGGCGTCTATCTGGGTCGACGACCGGACCCTTCGGCTGTCCTATTCAGAAACGGAGACGAACATCGGGTTCAAGATCCCGGAGACGCGTGCCGCGGACCAGAGCGCGACCATTGGATTCTTCGTCGTTCGGGTTGATTTCCCCGCGTCACGGGTCGTCAGCACGTACCCGGTGACGGAGCTTGCGAAGGGCGGGGCCGCTCCGACTTCCGCGACGACGGTACGGGTGAGCGCGCCGGGAGTCCTCAGAGTGGCGCCCGATGGGCGGCACGCGATCGCCTACACGTACGTCATCGGAACGTCACCGACGCTGGTCGATCTCGCGACGCGCGCAAGCACTCCGTTGACCGAGCCTGCGGCGAGCGACGGCCCGTTCGTGTTCGTCGACTGGCTGTCGGATGGGCGACTCATGGTCATCGGCCGGAGCGTGTGGATCGGTGACGGCGGCAGCGCGGCGATGCGGAAAGTCGCCGACGCCACGGTCGCGCTAGGCGTTGCGCCATCGGCCGCCCTGCCGAGCCCGAGCGGGGACCGCGTCGCGCTGTCCGCGTATTTCGGCGACGGGCACATCGCGGTCCTCGATCTGCGCGACGGCAGCGCCATTCGGCTCACCGGTCCGTTCCGGCGCTTCCGACCGGAAACGGCCATGTCCCTCGCGTGGTCGAAGGATGGGGCCCTGCTCGCCGGGCTGGACAGCGATTCGGAGAACGGGGTCGGGGCCAGCAGGGTGCGGATCGTCGACGTCGCGGCGGACCGCACGGTGCGGACCATCGAGGGCAGCGTTCTGAACGTCTCCTCGTTCGCGAGCGGGGAGCTGCTCGTCGTGCGCGAGTCGGACCGGATCAGAGAGTATCTCGGAGTCGTGATGGGCTTCGATGCGGTCGAGCATCGGCGCTACGTCGGCGGCGGCGCATGGTGGATGTCGCCCGATGCGAAGTACCTCGTGCAACAAGAGCCGTCCGGCGGCGCCGGCTACCCGCAGCTCACGCTCATCGATCTGGCGACGGGCCGATCCACTGCCATCGCCGTGTACCTGCCCTTCGTCAGCTGGTTGGCCGACGATCGCCTCGCCTTCGTTGACGGCAGGTGAGCTCGGTCTAGAGTTCCTTCGCGTACTCGACGGTCTTCTCGCGCCGGTAGCCAAGGGCCTCCCAGAACTGCATCGCCCAGGTGTTGTCGTCCCACACGATGAGGTTGAGCTTCGGGCAGCCGAGATCGCGCAGCCGTCGCTCGATCTCGACCACGAGCGTCCGGCCGATGCCGCGACGCCGCTCGTCGCGATGCACCGCGACGTGATAGAGCCAGCCCCGCCGGCCGTCCCAGCCCGCGAGCGCGGAGCCGACGAGGTGGCCGTTCTCCTCCGCAAGCAGCATGAGACCCGGGTTGTGCGCGGCGAACCGCGAGAGCGACGCATCGTCGTCGCCAGGACGGATCTTGATGCCGCAGGTGAGCCAGAACGTGCGGAGGCGATCGCCGTCGCCCTCGCGGTACGTCCTGATCTCCATTTCCCCATACTCGCACCGTGCGCTTCGGCCGGTTCGAGATCGACATCTTCAGTGACGGAACGTTCAAGCTCGACGGGGGCGCGATGTTCGGGGTCGTGCCGAAGGTCTTCTGGGAGAAAGCGAAGCCGCCGGACGCGCTGAACCGGATCGAGATGGACATGAACTGTGTCCTCATCCGCGATGCCGACCACGTCGTGCTC
>DATCPY010000146.1:0-1769 GCA_036569845.1 Candidatus Limnocylindria bacterium
CGGCCCACCTTGTCGTGGACCTCGGCGATGAGCTCGCCGATCTCGGTGTCGGCGGCGGAGATACCCGCGATGTGCGCGATCTCCTCCTTGCCCTTGACCTCGACGGCCTGGGACTTGAGCTCGGCGACGACGGCGTCGACGCCCTTCTCGAGGCCGCGCTTCAGGAGCATCGGGTTCGCGCCCGCGGCGATGTTCTTGAGACCTTCGGTCACGATCGCCTGCGCGATGACGACCGACGTCGTGGTGCCGTCACCGGCAATGTCGTTCGTCTTGGTCGCAGCTTCCTTGAGAAGCTGCGCGCCCATGTTCTCGAACGGGTCCTCGAGCTCGATCTCGCGGGCGACGGTGACGCCATCGTGGGTCACGGTCGGCGCGCCGAACTTCTTGTCAACGGCGACGTTGCGGCCCTTCGGGCCGAGGGTCGTCTTCACGGCGTTCGCCATCTTGTCGACGCCGCTCTTGAGCGAGGCTCGCGCGTCTTGGGTGAACTGAAGCTGCTTAGCCATGTTTCCTTCTTCCTCCGCTTATGACTCGATGATGGCGAGCACGTCGTCCTGCGAGAGGACAAGGAGCTCGTCGTCGTCGAGCTTGAACTCGGTGCCCGCGTACTTCTGGTAGAGGACCCGGTCACCGATCTTCAGGATCATCTCGGTCTTGTTGCCGTTCTTGTCCATGCCGCCAGGCCCGACCGCGAGGACCTTGCCCTCCATGGGCTTCTCCTTGGCCGTGTCCGGGAGCACGAGTCCGCTCTTCGTCATCTCCTCGCGCTCGAGGGCTTTGACGACGACGCGGGACCCGAGCGGCTTGAGCTTGAGCTTGGTCGTGGGCTTCTCTGCGACTGCTGCTGGCATGTAGCTCCTCCGTACCTTGTGCGCGTTTTGGCCAGGCAAATGCTGGGTTTTGGCTTTGCGAACGGACTTAGCACTCCCCTGCCGCGACTGCTAACAGACTACTTTCGGGCCGGTCGGACTGTCAAGCGACTGGGCGGGCGAGCGAGCCGTCGCCACAGTTCCCTATGGTGGGCCGGTGAAGATCGACCGCCTGGAGACCTGGGTCCTCGAGGCCGAGGGCCCGGCCATCGAGTTCGGCGCGGGCAAATACTCGGTGTTCAAGGCCATGGTCGTCGCCGTGACCACCGATGACGGGATCACCGGATGGGGCGAGTGCATCGCCCGACGCGCGCCCAAGGTCCTCGACACGGTCGTCCGGGAGCTGCTGTGGCCGGTCCTGAAAGGCCGCGATCCCCACGACGTCGAGGGCCTGTGGGACGAGCAGTTCGCGCTGCTGCGGCCGTGGGGTCACTACCGCGGCTTCGTCCAGGAAGGCATGAGCGGCCTGGACCAGGCGCTCTGGGACATCCTGGCGCAGGCCCAAGGCATCCCGCTCTACAAAGCGCTCGGGGGCGCGGGGCGCGCGAGCGTTCCGGTCTACGGCTCGAAGATCTACACGGCCGATCCCGCGGCGATGGCGAAGCAGGCGAAACAGAAGGTCGACCTGGGCCACGTCGCGCTCAAGATCCAGATCGGCCGCTCGGCCGAGCGCGGCGGCTGGCGTGGGGACGTCGAGATCACGCGAGCCATCCGCGAGGCGGTGGGCCCGACCATCGACATCGGCGCGGACGTGAACAGCGCCTACGACGCCGCGACGGCGATCAAGGCCTGCCACGAGCTCGCGAAGTACGACCTGTGGTTCATCGAGGAGCCGGTCTATCCGGATGACATCGACGGCTACGAGATGATCCGTCGCTCGCAGCCGATCCCGGTCGCCGC
>DATCPY010000147.1:0-13314 GCA_036569845.1 Candidatus Limnocylindria bacterium
CTTCTTCGTCGTCTTCTCGACGGTCGCGAGGCCGCGCTCGACCTGATCCCAGAGGCCCGGCGGCAGCTTCTTCCCAGCCTTGAAGTACGCGTTGCAGGCCGCGGTGGTGATCGTGAAGCCCGCGGGGACGGGGAGGCCCGCATTGGTCATCTCGGCGAGGCCGGCGCCTTTGCCGCCGAGGAGGGCCCGCATCTTCGCGTTGCCCTCGGCCTTGCCGCCGGCGAACAGGTAGACCCACTTCTGGGCCCTGGCCTTTGAAGCGGCCGTGGTGGCTTTCTTTGCGCGTGTCGCCGGCATCAGGCACCTCCTCGTGGTGAGCGTTCATCTTCGCAGAATCGACGGGTGGCGCATCCTGTCGCCCATGAGGCCCTCGGAGCGGTCGCGCACGGTGCTGTTCGTCTGCGCCCACGGCGCGTACCGCAGCCGACTCGCGGCCGCGTTCTTCAACGCCGCCGCGCCGGCTGGGTGGCGCGCCACATCGGCGGGCGTGGATCCGCAGGCTGCGATCAGCGCGGCGGCCGTGGACCTCGCGGCGGGCACGTCGGCCGAGCGGCATCTCGAACGGGGCAGTCCGCGCGCCCTCGACGACGCCGGACCGGCCGACCGGATGATCGCGATCGACTGCGCCGTGGCGGGAGCCGACCGGTGGGACCTCGCCGTCGCCGACGTTGGACCGGCGCAACGCGACGAGCTGCGCGCCCGTGCCCTGGCGCTCGCGGTCGAGCTCAGCCCAGGCTGAGCAACACCAATCCGATCACCGCTGACGCCGCGACGACCAGCGGCTCGCTGACCTTCCATCGCCACAGGATCACGAACGCGCCGGCAAAGATCACCAGCCTCGGGACGTCGATGAGGACCTGCGTCGCGATCACCGCACCGGCACCCACGATCGCGCCCGCCGCGGCAGCGGTCGCGCCCTTCGTGAAGCCCTGGACCGCCGGGTGCGCGCGATGGCGGACGATCCACGGCGCGAACAGCACGACCATGAGGAACGGCGGAAGGAAGACGCCGACAGCGGCGACGACCGCTCCCGCGAAGCCGGCGACGAGATACCCGACGAAGACCGCGGTGATGACCACCGGGCCCGGCGTGATCATGCCCATCGCCACGGCGTCAAGGAACTCGCGCTCGGTCAGCCATCCGAAGTCGTGGACGACGCCCTGCTGGAGGAACGGCACGATCGCGAGACCGGATCCGAACGTGAACGCGCCGGCCTTGAAGAAGAAGATCCCGAGCGCGAGGAGCGTCGCGGGATCCGCGGCCCCCGCCGCTGCCAGCACGGGCGCCATCCCAGGTGGAAGGAGGAGCGGCACCGATCTGGCCCACCGCCGGTACCGCGGCGCGTACATGAGGACGCCGGCGAGCCCTGCGGCGATGAACAGGATCGCGACCTCGCTCCGCACGACGAACGTCGCGACCGCGACCACCGCGAAGATCGCCCAGAGCCGGCGATCTGCTTTGACCGTCACGCGCAACAGCTTCCACGCCCCGCGCAGGATGAGGACGATCACGGTCGGACCGATGCCGTAGAAGAGCGCTTGGATCATCGTCGTGCCCGCGAGCGACACGTAGATGGCCGCGACGATCGTGACGATGACGAACGGCGGCAGGATGAACGCCAGGGCCGATGCGGTCGCACCTGCGGTGCCGAGGCGGACGTATCCGAGCCACATCGCGAGCTGCGCGGCGAGCGGACCTGGCAGCGTCTGGGCCACGGCGAGGCCTTGGAGGTACTCCTCCTGCGTGAACCAGCCGCGGCGCTCGACGAGGTCCCGCTGCATATAGCCCGCGAGCGCGATCGGGCCGCCGAAGCCGAGCGCCCCAAGGCGGAGGAAGTAGCCGGCGAGCTGCCGGATCGAGACCTGCGGCGCCGTCGCGTTCACGGCGCCATGTTCCCAGAGTGGGCTAGCCGTGCTCCGAGGCGATGAAGCCACCGACATCTGACGGCAGCGTGACCGTGACGACAGGCCCGCCCGCCTCGGGCATGACGTACAAGCCCCTGCCCGGGTCCACCCCGTAGATGGTCTTGCCGTCGCCGGAGATCCAGACCTCGTTCACGTTGATACCCGCCGCGAGCTTGGCCACCGGCGTCAGGTCAGGGATGCGCAGGACCGTGATCCCGCTGGAGGACTCCGCGTACAGCTTCCGGCCGTCGGGCGACACGGGCACAGTTGAGGGGGTCCCGCCGGCGTAGACGGTCGGGAATAGCCAGCTGAATGGGCCTGGCTGATCGGTCTTCGTCGGCGTGGGCACCGGTCCAAGGAGCGCGTGCGTGCCCAGGTCGACGACCTGCATCTGGTCGCCGAACGCGGGGTACTGATGCAGATAGAGGAGCTGCCCGTCGGGGGTAAAGATCGGCGCGAGCCAGAACGGGTTCTTCATCTCGGCGTGGAGGATCGTGGTCGTGGTCAGGGTGGGCAGGTCGATGAAGCCGATGGACGCATCCACGTGGCAGTAGAGAACGAGGACCTGTCCCCCGCCGACGATCTTCGGCGCGAGTCCCGGTCCGCCGCAGGCGGGGAACTTCTTGCCGCCCTCACCGTCGACCGCGGCGGCCGTCTGCGTCAGCCCTGTCGCAGCCACGTCGAACGCCGTGATCCGCGGGCTCGACCAGTCGACGATCGTGTAGAGCCGCTTCGAGTCGGGCGCGAACAGCAGCGTCGAGCCGCTGCCGTTCGTGGCCGTCGCCGGTCGGCTCAATAGCGTGCTCTGCGTGAGCCCAGTGCGGAGGTCAAGCACCTCGACATAGCCGGCGCCGATCAGCGCGAGCCAGCGGCCATCAGGACTGAACGCCGCGTCAGCCACGAAGTCGTTCGGTGGGAGCCGGTAGGTGACCTGGACGGTGCCATCGAGCGCCGAGTACGCCGTGATCGCAGAGTCGGCGATCGTCACGATCACCGCGCCGTCCGCGGACCGACGCGCGCGATTCACGCCAGCATCCTTCGCGCCGTCGATCCGACCCACGATCCGGCCCGATGGATCCACGCCGACCAGCACAGTGAGCCTTTCGGTGGCCGCCGCGTTCAGCTGCGACGTGCCGATCCACGCGACCTGCGCCGCGGCGCTCGTCCGCGTGATCGGCTGCGGGATCGGCTGAGGCAGCACCACTTTCGGCGACGCGGTCGGGCTTCCACTCGCTCCGCTCGGCGCCGCGACATCCGTCGTCGGTGAAGCCTGCTGCTGGCGGAAGGTCGACAGCTGCTGTCCGGCGTACAGCGCCGCGACGGCGACGACGACCGTCACGAGCGTCACCGCGATCGACCGCCGCGCTGAACGCGCAGGCGCGCGGGGCAGCGCGTCGAACGGCGGGACAGCGACAGCCGGAGACCGACCGATGATCCGACGCATCCGCTCGTCGTCGCGCTGGTCGTCGCTCATGGCGTCCCTCCCTGCCGGTCATACGCCGCGAGGAACGCGCGGCGGCCGCGCGCGATGCGCGACTTCACGGTCTCCTCGCTCCGTCCCGCGAGCGCAGCGATCTCAGCGCGGGTGAATCCGTGCGCGTAGTGGAGGACGAGCGCGGCCGCCTGATCCGGCGAGATGGAGCGCATCGCGTCGCGGACGGCGAGCGCCTCGACGTCGGGAGTGCCCTCGGTCGACCGCTCGGTGCCGGCGAATGGGACGAACGCGATGAGCCGGGCGCGGCGTAGGCGCTTGATCGCCAGCCGGGTCGCGATGCGGAACAGCCACGCGCGAGACTTCGCGGGATCGCGGAGCGCCGCTTGATCGCGCATCCCGGCAACGAATGTGTCCTGCATCAGATCGGTCGCGACCTCCCGGTCTCCGGTCAGCTTCCACAGGTAACCGACCAGCTCCGCGGCGTGCGCGTCGTAGAGCTCCCGCCACGGCAGCCCGGTCTCCCGGCTCACCGCCGTGGCGGCTTCATCTCGCACGTCTCTCAGCATCTATGGGCCTCGATGGTGACGGAACGGGTGCATGGCGCACTTCCTGCTCCTATGACGGCCCGATGCTAGAGTCGCGACCCGTGTACGAACGCCCCGGTTACAGCACTTTGCTCGGACGCATCCGCAACAACGTGCGGACGTACATCCGCAAGCAGGTCGAGCTGCCCAAACAGGAGATCGCCGAGATCCTCAAGGCGAACCTGAACGCGGCGAAGTGGTTCGGGATCGCGTTCGCCTTCCTATTCCTCACGCTCATCGCGTTCGCGGTGTTCGTCATCGGCCTCATCGCGATCTGGCTGCCGCTCTGGGCCTCGGCGCTGATCGCGCTGGTGCTGTTCGGCGCCATCACGGCGTTCCTCGGCTGGGGCGGCTACAAGCGCCTCGAGCTGCGCGGGCCGACCCGGTCGATCCAATCGATAAAGGAGACGGTGCGATGGGCGAAAGCCCGAGTGCTCGGACGGAACGCGAGCTAGCTGACCTCCGGCGCAGGATCGACGATGACGTCGACGCGCTCATTGGGCGCGCGAAGTCGGACATCGACCCGCGGAACCTCGTCCGCCGTCAGCCGATCGCGACGTTCGGCACGCTCGGCTCGGTCGCGGCTCTCGCGGGCGTGACCGTCGCGAAGAAGGTCCGCGATGCCCGGCGGAAGACACCCGACTCCGAGATCGAGCGCATCGCCGAGCGGCTCGGCGGCCGCGTCGACCGGCTCAAGGGCCGCGCGCGCAAGCGCCTGCGCGAGTCGCTCCGCAAGGAGCTGGCGGACGTGCACGACGACCAGCGCGGGCCGAAGGAGGCCCTCTGGGGCGCCGGCATGGCCGCGATCACGGCCGCGGCGACGACCCTGGCGCAGCGGTTCGCCGGCCGGCTCACCGGCGACGACACGCGGGATGGCGATCCCCGCTTCTAGGTGACCGACCTCGCGTCGTTCCTCGCGCCACTCACGCCCGCCGCAGCCGAAGACTGGCACTGGCCGACCATCGGCCAGGACTTCCACGTCACCGGGTACCTCACGACCGCCGATCCCCCGCTCGATCTCGTCGTATCGGTGCGCGCGATCGCGCGACGCGGCGGCGAGGTCTTCGTGTTCGAGTCCGAAGGTGAAACGCACGCGATCCCGGGTGGCCGGCGCGAGCCCGGCGAGTCGCCCGACGCCGCGCTCGTGAGGGAGATCCGCGAGGAGACCGGCTGCGCCATCGTCGGTGCGCCACAGCGACTCGGCATCCTGCACCTGCACAACCTGTCGCCACAACGCCATGACCCGCGCTACAAGTACCCGTATCCGGACACGCTCCAGTGGGTGTTCGTGGCCGAGGTCGCCGGCGATGCGGGGCCCTCGGACGATCCGTTCGTGGACAACGGGCGCTTCGTGTCGGTCGAGGAGGCGCGCACGCTGCTCGGGTCGCCGGCCGAGCGACTCTTCGTCGAGGCCGCGCTGGCTAGCTGATCAGCAGGAACCCGGCGAACATCACGGCGAGCCCGACGAGGTTGGCGAGCTCGAGGACGCCGGATGCGCCGGTGAAGGTCGCGGTCCCGCCGGCTGCGACGATGATCACGCCGACGGCGATGATCACGTTCGCGATCGCGCGACGGCCGTTGTGGCGCTTGCGGAAGAAGATCCATGCGCTCCACAGGGCGCCACCGATCAGCACGATGCTCCCGACACCGCTCCCGACGCCGGCGAGGATCCGCGCGAGGGAGCCGTTCGGGAATCCGCGCCCGCTGTCCGCCGCGGCGCCCAGATCCACCGGGGCCGAAACCACCGCGTACGCGGCCACCAGCGACAGCAACGCGACGGCGAGCAGGGATAGGTCGGCCCAGCGGCGTCGCGCGAGCAGGTACATGGTCCCGAGCGCGAGCCAAGCGACATTGAGGATCGCGCCGAACAGGTAGAAGAGCCGGTACTCGGTGTCGGTCGTGCCGCCGCTCCGCGCGAGGAAACCGGCGAACGCCGCGATCGCGAACATCGCGAAGCCCGCTGCCCACATGAGCTGGTACGTCCGGCCGTGACCGCGGTACTGGCGCAGGACGACGACCGCGAAGATCGACGCGACGAACGCCGTGACAAGCGGCAGGAGGGTCATGCCCCGATGCTCCGTCGCCGCGTGCCGCGGCGCAACGACGTTACCGAGGTTTGCGGCGATTCCAGGCCGCGAGCGCCGCAGCGGACGCCAGCAGCAGCAGGCCCGAGCACAGCGGCACGGCCACGGCGCCACCGAGCGCCACCGTCAGCGCCGTCGCGACAGCCGGGTCGCGCGTCCCGGACCCGGCGAGGGCGGAGGCAAGGTCGACGCCGCCGATCCGCGCGACGATCGCGGCCGCCCCGGCGATCGCGAGGAACAGCGCGAGCGTCGCGAGCGCGCTCGTGGCGCTCAGCCCGCCGGCGCCGCTGATCGCGACCGCGGCGAGGATCACGAACGCGGCGTCGCCGGCGCGCTGGACGACAGTCCGCGCGAGCGCCGGGAGCATCGGCACCGCGGAAGTCACGCCGGCGCCGACGACGAACGGCAGCATCGCGCCCTGGGCCGACGCGGCGGCGGCCGGCCCGCGCGTGAGGGTCAGCGCGAATGACACGCCGATCGATCCGACGAGCAGCGCCCCGGTCCGGTCCATCCGGCCGCCGATGAGCGTCGCGAGCGCAGGTGCTGCGAGCAGCGCCGGCGCGACCGCGACCGCCACGAGGGCGATGCGTTCGGCTTCGCTCACCAACGGCCCGAGCACGGCGACCGCAAGCAGGGCGGCACCGTACGGCAGCACGACCAGGGCGAGGTTGCGGATCCGGCGCAGCGCCATCAGCGCGAGCAGCGGCGTGCGCAGCCCGGCGGCGAAGAAGAGGACCGCGAGCGCGACGGGTGTCAGTGCGACGAGGTCAGGCGAGGGCGAGCTTCTCCCGGAGCGCCGGCACGAGCTCCTCGATCTTCACCCGGACCTGGGCCATGTCGTCGCGGCCGCGGATCGTCACCGCTTGGTCGGTCAGCGAATCGAAGTCGACCGTGACGCAGAGCGGCGTGCCGATCTCGTCCTGCCGGCGGTACCGGCGGCCGATCGCCTGCGTCTCGTCGTATGTCGATTGGAAGTGTGGTCTGATCTTCGCCCAGACCGAACGGGACAGCTCGCTCAACTCGGGCTTCTTCGAGAGCGGCAGGATCGCGACCTTGTACGGCGCGAGGTCGGGGTGCAGCCGAAGGACGACGCGCACGCCCTCCTTGTCCGGCTCCTCGTCGTACGCGGCGCAGAGGAACGCGAACGTCGCGCGATCCGCGCCCACCGCGGTCTCGATCACGTACGGGACGATGCGTTCATTGGTCGCGTCGTCGAAGTATTCGAGCTTCTTGCCCGAGAACTCGGCGTGGCGTTTCAGATCGAAGTCCGTCCGGTTGTGGATGCCCTCGAGCTCCTTCCAGCCGAACGGGTAGCGGAACTCGATGTCGAAGGCCTGGGCCGCATAGTGCGCCCGCTCGTCAGATGAATGCTCGCGGAAGCGGAAGAGCCCGTCGTGTTGCGCGAGATCGCGGTACCACTGACGGCGGGTCTCCTTCCACTCCTCATAGATCCGCGGCGCCTCCGCGGGCCGCACGAAGTACTGCATTTCCATCTGCTCGAACTCGCGCGAGCGGAAGATGAAGTTGCCGGGCGTGATCTCGTTGCGGAAGGACTTCCCCACCTGCGCGATGCCGAATGGCAGCTTCTTGCGCATGGATTGCTGGACGTTGTCGAAGTTCACGAAGATGCCCTGCGCGGTCTCCGGCCGGAGCCAGGCCACCGAGGCGGAGTCCTCGACCGGACCGACGAAGGTCTTGAACATGAGGTTGAACTTGCGGGGCGCACCGAGCTTCTTTTCGCCACAGCTCGGGCACGGCCCGTCGGCCCCCTTCGGAAGCTCGTCGAGGCGGAAGCGGTGCTTGCAGTTGGCGCACTCGACGAGCGGGTCGGTGAAGTTCTCGACGTGGCCGGAGGCCTCCCAGACCTTCGGGTGCATGAGGATCGCGGCGTCGAGGCCCACGATGTCGTCGCGCAGCTGGACCATCGAGCGCCACCACGCGCGCTTCACGTTGTTCTTGAGCTCGACCCCGAGTGGGCCGAAGTCCCAGGTCGACCCGGCGCCGCCATAGATCTCGCTCGACGGGAACACGAAGCCGCGACGCTTGGAGAGGGACACGAGCTTGTCGAAGAGCTCCGGTGGTACGTCCTCCGTCATGTGGTCGCGGGGACCGGTCGGGGCAGCCGCGCGAGCTCGTCGAGCAGATGCGCGGCATGGATGTCGCGATCGAGGACGTGCTGCAGGAACGACCGGAGGTGCCGCTCGAGCTCCGTCGCGAGGACGTCGTCCATGCGCAGGAGCGAGGCACCGTCGAAGTTGCTGACGAGCAGGTAACGCAGCGACTTGAGCGCGCGCACCGTGAGCGCGCGCGGCCCCTGCGTCTCGGTAGGCGCGCACGACGCGCAGACGAGCCCGCCGGCGTCGACGATCCACACGTTCGTGATCTCGGCCGGCGCGGCGCCGCACTGGACGCACCGACCAAGCTCCGGGCGGAAGCCGGTGCGATCGAGGAGATGGAGATCGAACCAACGGCACACGAGCGCCGGGGCATAGCCCGCGGCGAGGTGCCGGAGGGCGCTCTCCACGAGGTCGAAAAGCGGCGCCGACGGCGAGCGCTCCATGGCGAACCGGTCGGCGAGCTCCGCGATGTACCAGCCGGCCGCGATGCCGTACAGATCCTCGCGCAGGGCGCGATACAACGCGCGCGACTCGGCCCCGGTGAGCACATCGAGGTTCCGGCCGCGCGCGAGCTGATACGTGGCGTGCGTGAGCGGCTCGGCATGACCCGCGAGACGGCTCGTCGGCTTTCGAATGCCTTTCGCGACCACGCTCACTTTGCCGAAATGACGAGTGAGGAGCGTGAGGATGCGATCCGTCTCGCCGAAGTCAATGGTCTTGAGCACGATCGCCTCGGCACGGTACGTGCGTGATGCCATCGAAGGTGAATGGTACCCGCTACCATCGGAATTCGGTGACATCTTCCGGTCGATACGGATCCCGAATCCTGTCCATCGACGAAGAGATCCGCGACGTTCTGGCGCAGGCCGAGCCGGCCCTCCAGCCCTTCTACGGCATGATGCTGTACCACCTTGGCCTCGACATGGACCGGCCCGGCGGCGGGAAGCGGATGCGGCCCCTCCTGTGCGTCCTCGTCTACGAGGCCCTTGCCGGCGACGCGCAGGGGATGCTCCCCGCCGCGGCGGCGCTCGAGCTGCTCCACAACTTCACCCTGATCCACGACGACATCGAGGACCAGGACCCCACCCGCCACCACCGCCCGACGGTCTGGTCGGTCTGGGGCGTGCCGCAGGCCATCAACACGGGCGACGGCATGTATGCGGCCTCGCGCCTGGCCGTTCAGCGGCTCCGCGACCGGAGCTTCCCGGCCGAGCGGATCCTGGACTTCGCCTGCCTCATCGACCAGGCCTGCGTCCGGGTCTGCGAAGGGCAGTTCCTGGACATCAGCTTCGAGAACCGCACGGACATCACCGTGGAGCGCTACCGCGCGATGGCCGCCAAGAAGACGGGCGCGCTCATCGCCGCGTGCGCCGAAGGCGCGGCGGTGCTAGCGACGGAGGATCCACAGGTTCGGGAAGCCCTCGCCCGGTTCGGGGATGACTTCGGCCAGGCGTTCCAGGCGTACGACGATCTGCTCGGCATCTGGGCGACGACCGAGCGCACCGGGAAGCTCGAGATGAATGACCTGGTGAAGCGCAAGAAGACCCTGCCGGTCGTAATGGCCTTCGAGAAGGCGTCGCCCCGGCTCCGGACCGAGCTCGCCGTGCTCTTCGAGCCGCCCGCGCCGCTCGCGGCAGTGAGCGTCGAGCGCATCCGCGAGATCCTCGACGAGCTCGGGACGCGCGAACAGCTGGAGAACGAGATCGCGTCGCACCGGACCCGTGCGCTGCACGCGCTCCGCTCGATCGGCGCGCTGTCCGGTGCGAGCGAGCCGCTCGCGCTCCTCGAGCAGCTGGTCGCCTCGGCGACCGGCGCGGAAGAGCCCGTCGGGAGTGGCAGCCGCTAGCATCCCCGCGATGGCGGAGCCCGCGCTACAGCCACCCCGCGGCATCATCTACGAGCCTGGCGAGCGCGTCGTCGCGGTCGGCCGCCCGTTCGCGTGGTGGGTCCTGCTCCTGGGGCTCGCGCTCGTCTTGGCGCTCGTCGCGGCATGGGCGGCGTCGCAGACCGTCACCTCGATCGCCCTGTTCGCGCTCGCCGCGGCGTTCCTCGTGCTCGTCGTGACGGTCGTGCGCTGGATCGAGTGGCTGAGCCGCGTCTGGGTGCTCACCGACCGGCGGGTCATCGCGCGGAGCGGGATCCTCAACCGGACGCAGGCCGCCGTGCTGCTCGAGCGGATCCAGGACGCGAGCCTGACCCGCCCGTTCCCCGCGTCGATGATCGCCGACTACGGGATCCTGAAGCTCGAGACCGCGGGCATCCACTCGCAGGAGCGCGTGACCGAGGGCCTGCAGGAGATCGCGATCACCGGCGCGAGCCGCTTCTACGCGCAGCTCACGGACGCCCTGACTCCCGGCCGCTAGCCGAACAGGCTCATCGGCAGGAACGCGCTCACGACCCAATTCGGGGCGTCGACGACCTCACTGATCTTCAGATCCACCGCGACGCTGCACAGGATGTAGGCGTCTTCGCGCGTCAGCCCGCAGGCGCTCACGAGGTGCGCGATCATCGCGCGGACCGCCGCTTTCGAGGCATCCATGAGGTCGGGCGCGATCCCAGTGGTCACGTAGTGCCGGCCCGGCAGCGCGCCGGCGCTGGCGGTCTCGAACTCGGGTCCGGCGATACGCAGGTCGCGGCGCACCGTGAAGCGGAGCGTCGCGGTCATCGTCGTCTCGATCGCCGTGATGCAGACCTCGCCGTCGCCCTGGGCCGCGTGACCGTCGCCGCACGAGAACAGCGCGCCCGGAGCCGCGACCGGGAGGAACAGCGTGCTGCCCTTGGTGAGCTGCTTGATATCCATGTTCCCGCCCGCGGCGCGTGGCGGGATGGTCGAGTGCTCGCCAGGCTCGGCGAGCGCGAGGCCCATGACGCCCAGGAACGGCGCGAGGGGAACGCGCACGCCCGGACGCAGCTCCCCATAGCCGTCCTGCAGGTGCCACACCTTGAGGTAGGCCTCGGGGAACTCTCCGACCAGCAGGCCAAGATGCGGCACCAGCGTCGTGACGCCGAAGGCACCGGGGACGAGATCGAGCACGTCGACCTGCAGCACGTCTCCGGGCCGCGCGCTGCGGACGGCGACCGGCCCGGTGAGCGGATGGCCCTTGGCGGCGCGCTTGATCACCTCGGTCGAGTCCGGCGCATACACGCCGTCGAATGCGTCGCGGCAGCTGAGCCGCACGGTCTCGCCGCTGTCGATCTCGAGCCGCGGCGGGATCGCGTTGTCCCAGGCGTAGTGCACGGTCTCGCAGTCGAGCTCGCGCAGGCCGCTCACCGCGGCAGCGAGCTCGGCAGGAACGCGTCAGGCAGCAGCTCGCGGAGCGTCGTGGTCTTGCGCAGGCCGCCGGTCGTCGCGAGGACGACCTTGAGCTCGGGCGAGAACTCCGCGAGCACCTGGCGGCAGGCCCCGCACGGCGACGGGAGCTTTTCGTCGTCGATGACCACGGCGATCGCGTCCCAGTCCTTCGTCTCGCCCGACGCGACGGCCGCGAAGGCCGCGCAACGTTCCGCGCAGACGGTCAGGCCGTACGAGACGTTCTCGATGTTCGCACCGGAGTGGATCTTGTTGCGCTTCGTGCGGATCGCAGCGCCGACCTTGTATTTCGAATAGGGCGCGTACGCCCGCTCCCGCGCCAGAGACGCGACGCGGATGAGGTCCTCGTCGCCGGGCGGCAGGGTCGTCACGCCCGCTGCTCGGTGCGCGCGGGCTCCCGGATGACCCGCACGCGCCCCACGCGGCGGCCATCGACGCTCTCGACGACGAACTTCACGCCGTTGCGCTGAACGGTCTCGCCGGCCTTCGGCAGGCGTCCGAGCTCGTGCGTGACAAAGCCACCGAGGGTGTCGAACTCGTCGACCCCCTCCGGCGAGTCGATGCCGAATGTCTCCTGGACCTCCGCGAACGGGACGCGGGCGTCCATGACCGCCTCGTTCTCGGATACGGGCAGCACGAGCTCGCGCTCGACGTCGTACTCGTCGCGGATCTCGCCCACGATCTCCTCGACGATGTCTTCGATCGTCACGAGCCCCGCCGTGCCGCCGTACTCGTCGACCACGATCGCGATGTGCACTTTGTCCTTCTGCATCTCGCGGAGGAGGTCGTCGACCTTCTTCGTCTCGGGGACGAATTGGGCCGGGCGGAGGAAGGGCCGAACGGTGACGTCCTTCTCGCCGCGCGCGAGGCGGCGGAACAGATCCTTCACGTACAGCACGCCGATGATCTGATCGGAGGAGCCCTCGTACACCGGGATGCGTGAATGCCCGGCGCTCACCACGCTTTCGAGCACTTCCTGCGGCGCGGTGTTGACGTCGATGGCGACGATGTCGGTGCGCGGCACCATCACCTCATGGACCTGCTTGTCACCGAGCGCGAAGACGGAATGGAGCATGTCGCGCTCTTCGACGTCGAGGACGCCCTGCTCTTCACCGGTCTCGATGACGGCCTTGATGTCCTCCTCGCTGATGAGCGCCCCTTCGCGCGGATCGGCCCCGAACGGCGCGGTCACGATGCGCGTGAGGAAGAACAGGACCGCGACGAGCGGCCGCGTAATCCAGGTGATGAGCTCGAGCGGGAACACCATCAGCAGGAGCACCTGCTTCGCGTGCTTTCGCCCGATCGAGCGCGGCACGAAGAGGCCGAACAGCACGGCGACGAGGGAAAGCGCCGCGACCGTCACGACGACCGCCCCGAGATCGCTGAAGACGGCGGCGATGCCGACCAGCCGCAGCAGCTCCGAAAGGCGCGGCGCCAGGAATGCGGCCGCGATACCGGAGAACGCGAAGATGACGAAGAACTCCACGACCTGGATGGCGGCGAGGTAGCGCACCCGGCGCTCCCCCATGCGGCCGGCGCGCTGGCCGCGACGCCCCCGGACCACGAGCTCCTCGATCAGCGCGGGCCGCCGGATGGCGTGCAGGGCGGCCTCGCTCATCGATAGGAGCGCGAGCAGAACGACGAGCACGAGCTCGACGCCGAGGAGCTCCCAGCTGCCCACTTAGGGCTGGGTCCTCTTGACCGGCTTGACGGCCTTCTTGATCGACCGAGCTGGGACCCCGACGGCGAGCATCCCCGGCGCGACGTCCTTCGTGACCACGGCGCCCGCGCCGGTGACGGCCCCTTCGCCGATGGTGATGGGCGCGCGCAGGAGCGTGTCGGAGCCGATGAACGCGTCGTTGCCGATGGTGGTGCGGTGC
>DATCPY010000148.1:0-8847 GCA_036569845.1 Candidatus Limnocylindria bacterium
GACATACTCGCGTTCGAGCTCCACGCGGGTCTCTTGCAGGTGCGCCAGGTCGAGCAGGTCCTGCACCGTGCGATCGAGGCGCTCGACGTGACGCCGGGACTGCGCGATGAGCTGCTCGCTGTCGCGGGCGCGACCCTGCGCGAGCAGCTCGAGGGATCCGGCGATCACGGTGATCGGCGTGCGCAGCTCATGGCTGATCGTCGCCAGGAATTCGTCCTTCAGCTTGTCGGCCGCGCGGAGCGCTTCGGCCTGGCTCGCGTCGGCGAACAACCGCTCGTTCTCGAGCACCTGCGCGATCAGGCCGGCGACCGTCTCGGCGAGGCGCACGTCGTCGGCACCGAACGCGTCGGCGGTGGAGCGCGAGAGCGAGAACGCGGCGACGGAGCGACCACCGACGCGCAGGGGGACGATGACGACCGAGCGTGGCTGCTCGTTCGGACGCACTGCCACGAAGCGGGGGTCGGTGAGGAGGTTGCGCACGAGCAGCGTCGATCCGCCGGCCATCGCCGCGCCCAGGAGGCCCTCGCCGAGCTTGAGGCGCGGGGCCGACACGGCCTCGGCGGCGGCGTCGGCCGCAAGACGGTAGAGCGGCCGGTACTGACCAAGCTCTTCGTCCGCCACGAAGACCGTGGCGCGGTCGAAGCGGAGGACGTCTCGGCTGGCGCGCAGCACCGCAGGCACGATCGCGTCCGCGGATGGAATGCCGGCAACGATGCGCATGACCTGCTCGAGCGCGGCGTCCTCGGCGACGCGCCGCTGGAGTCCGGCGATCAGGCCCTCGCGCTCATCGCGGAGCTGTCGGAGTTCCCGCAGGCCGCGATCGAGGAGCACCGCGGCGAGCACGAAGACCGAGATCGTGAACAACACGCGTTCCGGCGAACTAGCGAAGCCGAAGGCGGCCTGGCGGAACGCGATCACCGCGACGTAGGCGGCCGAAAGGGCCGCCGTCGCACTCCACGTCCCGACGGTGCCGAAGCGGAACGCGCCGGTGATGATGACGACCATCCCGATGAGATACGTGCTCCAGGCGGGATCGCTCGAGAACAGGAACATCGCTGCGACGAGGACGCCCAGGTCGCAGGCGAACGAGATCGAGGCGATCCCCCGGTGCTGCTCGATGGAGGTCGCCCGACCGGACGCGCGCAGGATGAGCACGCCGTAGATCAGGATCGTGAGGCCCAGAAGGAACACGCCGGGCAGCCAGAGGTTCGGGAAGAACGGTCCGAGGACGATGTCGAGCGCCGCTGCGCCCCACCGGATACGCGCGATGGTGCGCTCGACGCGCTGAGCCTCGAGCAGCAGTCCTTCGCTCATCGGCGGCTGAGACTACCCGAGCGCGAGCGCGATGACGCCCCCCACCATGAGGACCGCCGCGGCCGACCTTCGGCCCATATCCGCCTCGGCCAGGCTGCGCGCGCCGATGATGACCCCGAAGAGGATCCCGATCTCCCGAGCCGGCGCGACGTAGCTGACCGGGCTGATCACGAGCGCGGTCAGCACGAGCATGTACGCGAGCGGCGAGAGCGAGGCCACCGCGAACGCCGCCGTCCGGTTCGCGGACCACTCCGCCCGCACCTCGGCCCACCGGCGCAGCGCGAAGGGCGTGAGGATGAGACATCGCGCGATGTTCGATCCCCACTCGTACAGGATCGGCGGGATGAGCAGGACGCTCACTCCGCGCTTGTCCCAGAGGGTGTACGTCGCGATCGTCACGCCCGTGAGCAACGCGTATCCGACCGCCGCGCCGACGCCGCGCTCCCTGAGCTTGCGCGGGTCGCCGGTGAGCACGAAGACCCCGATCGCGATCGAGACCGCGCCGGCCAGCGCCAGCGGCGTCGGCCGCTCGCCGAAGATGAGGATCGCGCCGATCGTCGCGAGCACCGGGCCGGTCCCTCGCGCGAGCGGATACACGATCGAGAGATCGCCCGCCCGATAGCCGCGCTGCAGGAAGATGAAGTACGCGACGTTCAGCGCGCCGTTCACGAACATCCAGGAGGCCTCGACCGGACCGAGGTGCGCGCCACTGATCAGCAGCACCGCGATCGCGATCGGCCCGTAGAGCGGGATCGAGAGCGTCAGCGCAAGCCAGAGGAACGGCACCCCGCCGCCGGCGCGCTTCGCGAAGAGATTCCAGGTCGCGTGGGCCACGGCCGACGCGAGGACGAGCGCGAGGGCGAACGCGGTCATCGCTGGGTTTTGAGGGCCGCGCGGAGCGCCGTCTTGAGCGCAGCGGGCCGCGCCTCGGCCACCGTCACGTCATCGCACCCCACCCAGCGCGCGGCTTCGATGAGGGCGCGGGCGATCTGTTTGGCGGCCGCGGGCTCTCCGCTGACGCGCTTCGCGACGAGCGTGGTCGCGGTGCGTCCCGGATCGACGCGGCCGACCAGCTTGCCGCCGGCCAGGACGGGCATCACGAAGTAGCCATGCACGCGCTCGGGCGCCGGCACATAGGCCTCGAACTTGTGGGCGTAGTCGAAGATCCGCGCGGTGCGCGGCCGGTCCCAGATGAGCGAATCGAACGGCGAGATCAGCGTCGTGCGATGGCCTCCCCGAACGGTGCCGTTGGACAGCGCCCTCAGGGACCGCCGGGATGCCCAGGCCTTGCCTTCCCACCCCACGACGCGAACCGGCGTCAGACCGGCGCGGTCGATCGCGGCTTCTGCCTCCGGCAGGCTCACCCCCATCCACCCGAAGTAGCCACGGAGGTCGGTCAGCGTCCCGACCCCGAGACGGTCTGCCGCGAGACCGATGAGCGTCGCGTGGCACGTGGCGTCGTCCTCGTCCAGGTCACGTAGCCGCGCGGGGATCGCGCGCTCGGCAAGGTCATAGACCCGCCGCCAGGCCTGGCGCTCTACACAGACGACCTCGCCGAGCGCCATGAGCCGCTCGAGCGCGATCTTCTCCGCCGACCAGTGCCACCAGACATTCTCCGGCCGGGGCGCCTTGCTTCGCGAGCCGCCGAGATCCGTCGCGGTGAGCGGTCCGCGCGCTTTCAGCGCGGCGAGCACCTCACGCATCGCGTGCTTCTCCGCAGGACGGCGCGGATGCTCACGCCGCCCGCTGAGCCGGCGGCGTGCCGCCAAGTGCGGCCAGAGCTCTAGGGGCAGGATGCAGTAGGCGTGCGCGATCCCTTCGAACGCGCGCGCCGGGCGGTGCCAATACGCGTCCTCGACCATCTGTCGCGGCACCGGGCCAAGGCGCGCGTAGGCCACGAGCTCGTGCGATCGGGCGAGGACCGAGATGGTGTCGAGCTGCACCGCGCCAACGCGCCGGAGCATCGTGCGCACGTCGGGGTCCGGCGCGCCGACGAACCCTTGGGCGTGCAGCGAGAGGGTCCGCGCTTCGGCGGCGGTGAGCTCGATCACGTCGTGAAGACACGGAGCGGCCCGACATCATGGAACCCCATCGCGCGCAGATTGCGAGCGGAGCGGCCGTCGGGCTCGGCGAGCGAGAAGCACGCCCGCGCCCCACGCTCGACCGCGATGCGCACGCGCTCGGCGATCAGCGCGCGCTGGAGGCCGTGGCCCCGATGCGCTGGGAGGACGCTGCCCGACCAGAGGCTCGCCGCGCCCGACGACACGATGACGATCCCGCTGCCGGCGGGATCGCCTCCGCGAGTCGCGCGCACGGCCATCACGGTGCGCGGGTGGGCTCGAAGCATCGCGATGCGCGTGCGGGTGAAGTATTCCGCGATCGGGCCGCCGCCTCCGAAGCCAGACTGGGCAAGGAACGCGAGCGGCGCCGCGTCGTCCGCGGCGACGCTTTCGATCGCGACGTCGGGCTCGACCGTCTGGCGCGAGAGCGCTCGGCCGCGGCGTACGAAGACGTGATGCTGGGGCTCGGCTTCGCGCAGCCCCGCCCGGCGCAGCGGTCGCGCGACGGACTGCGGGGCGAGGCGCCCGAGCAGCGCGACGCGCGGCGCCAGCTTGAGCTGCGCGTAATACGCGAGCACGGCGTCCAGCGCGACACGCGTCGGCGGCTGGCGTACGCCGAACCCGATCGCGAGATCGCCGAACGGCTCAGGGAACGACGCCGCGCTGAAGCAGACGACCCCCCGGCGGGTCGCGTTGGCCAGGCCATAACGCCGCGCGAGGATCGGATCGCTCTGCGTCCAGAGGCGCTGGGCGACGACGAAGTTGTCGTTCACGGCGCGCGCGAGCGTGGTCACGCCGGGCGCGTGAACCAGCGGGCGCGATAGAGCGTGCGAAAACCGAGGTCGTGGAGATTGTGGCCGCTCGGCGAGTCCGGATCGGTCTGCGAGATGAAGATGCGCTTCCGGCGTGCCAGACCCAGGCGCACGCGGGCTGCGATGAGGGCCTTTTGGATGCCACGCCCGCGGAACCGCTCGGCCACCGTGCCGGAGTAGCAGCCCGCCACGCGGTCGGTGAGGACGAGCTCACCGGTCCCGGCATCGTCTGCGCCGACGGTGGCGATGAAGGCTCCGCCGTTCGGCCCCATCTTGTGCAGCCCGGAAACCGTGAGGTCCGCGACGAAATCACCGATCGGGCCCCCATCGCTGAATCCGAATCCGTCGCGGACGAGCTCCGCGAACCGTCGGAACTCCGGCGGCTCGCACGACCGGACCGTCACGCCGGCGATCGAGACGTCCACCGGCGCGCTCGTTTCGAGCACGTGCGATTCGTACCCATGGCCGGAGTCCGAAAAGCCAGCGGCTTCGAGTGCGGTCAGCAGGTCCGGCGGAGTGATCGAGTCGTAGACCTCGATGCACGCCGGCTTCGCGTGCCCCGCGTAGTACCGAACGATGGCATCGATGCCGGCCCCATCCAGCGGTGCGAGGATCGACGCGCCCACGGCACGGTTGAAGAGCTGGTAGTCCCAGACCGCGCAACGCGAGCAGGCGATGCCGGCGATCTCATCGACGGATGTGCCGTACCGCTGCGCGAGATCGTCTCCGGACACGAGGAACGCCCGCGCGACCGCAAGCTGGTTCTCGAGCTCCAGGCGGATCAGCTCCGCGTCGGTGGTCATGCCAACCGGCGGAGGGTGCGTCGGACAAGCTCGCGCGCAAGCGGCAGCTTGTAGCCGTTGTCTTTCAGCGGCTCGGCCTTCTCGAGCGCCATCTCGGCGGCCGCCTGGCACGCGGCGTCATCCAGCGCGCGTCCCTCGAGCAGCTTCTCCGCGTCGCGAGCCCGCCACGGCACCGGCGCGACGCCGCCGAGGACGATGCGTGCGTCGCGCGCCACACCGGCGATGATCTTGACCGAGACCGCGACCGACACGAGCGCGAAGCTCCAGGTCTTGCGCTCCATCGCTTTCTCGAAGGCGCCGCGCCTGGCGAGCGAGTTCTCGGGCACGCGGACCTCGACGATGAGCTCGTCCGGCGTGATGGCGTGCTCGCGGCGCACCCGGCCGTGCGGTGTCACGAAGAGGTCGCCCAGCGGCATCGTTCGCGATCCGCGCGACCCGGTCAGCGCGACGCTCGCGTCGTACGCGATGAGCGCGGGGGCGAGGTCCGAGGGAGCAACCGCGACGCACTCTTCGGCGCCGACGATGGCGTGAAGGCGATTGTCGCCATCGACGGCGAAACACCGCACGCCGCCCTTCAGCCAGCACGGATAGGCCTCGTCGCGGAAGTACCAGCAGCGATTTCGCTGCAGCAGATTCCCGCCGACGGTCCCCATGGTGCGGAGCTGCAGCGTCGCGGCCGGCCGGAGCGCTTCGCCGACGATCGGCATCAGCTTCGCCAGCTCGGCGGAGGTCTCGAGCTCGGCGAGCGACACGAGCGCGCCGATGCGGAGCCCCTTTCCCTTCGTGCGCGTCCAGCCGCGCAACGGCTCGAGGTCACGGATGTCCACGATCCGTTCAGGCGCCGCGATACCGTCCTTCATGAGGCCGAGCAGATCGGTGCCACCGGCCATGACGGTCGCGCCGCCGCGCGCGAGCTCGAGCGCCTCGGTCACCGCCTTGGGGCGCGCGTACGCGAACGGCTTCATTGCAGGCTCAATGCGTCGAGCACGCGCTGCCGCGTGATCGGCGCCGTCCGCACGCGGACCCCGATCGCATTGGCCACGGCGTTCGCGATCGCAGCCGGCAGTGGGATGATCGGCGGCTCGCCCAGGCCCTTCGCTCCGATGTTGCTCGCCTTCGTGTCGGGGTCGTCGATGAACCGCACGGTGATGCGCGGCACGTCCCGGATGGTGGGGATCTTGTAGCCCTCGAGGTTGCCGTTCACGACGCGGCCGGTCGGCCGGTCGACGACACGCTCCTCGCTGAGGACGAAGCCGAGTCCCTGGATGACGCCGCCTTCGACCTGCGACGTTGCGGTGAGCGGGTTGATGACCCGGCCGATGTCGTGCACCGCGACCACGTGGTCGACGAACACCTCGCCGGTCCGTACGTCGACCTCGACCTGAGCGAAGTGCGCGCCGAACGTCTTCAGCGAGAGCCCTTCCGGATTCGGGAATCGCGAGCCCTTGCCGATGACCGTGTAGTTGTCGACCTGCTTCAGGACCTCGCCGAGCGGCGTGCGCCGGCCCTTGCTGACGATCGCGCCGTGCTCGACGCGCAGCTCGGATGTACCGACCTCGAGCAGGCCGGATGCGGCGTCGAGGAGCTGCATCCGCGCGTCCTTCGCGGCGAGCCGCACGGCCGGTCCCACCGACGACACCGTGAGCGAGCCGGCGGAGATCGGCGCGTACTGGCTGTTCGTGTCGCCGAGCTCGACGCGGATGGCGCCGACGTCGATGCCAAGCTCCTCGGCGGCGATCTGCGCGAGCACCGTGCGTGTGCCGGTGCCGATGTCCTGCGTCCCGCAGCGCAGGACGGCGGTCCCATCGGGATTCAGGTGCACGGTCGCGTACGCCGGGGGCCATCCGCTGCCGCCCCAGATCTGCGACGCCATCCCGTAGCCGCGGCGGCGGTGCGGTGCGCTGCCGCGCGTCCCCTCAGACGTGCGGTGCTGCCAGCCGATCTCCTTCTCGCCGATGTCGTAGCAGGCCAGAAGCCGCTTCAGCGAGTAGCGCAAGCCGGTCACCGGATCGCTCTGCCGCGCCGCGTGGCGCCTCCGCAATGCGAGCGGGTCCTCGCCCATCCGATCGGCGAGCTCGTCGATGGCCTGATCGAGCGCGAAGGTGCCCTCGACGTATCCCGGCGCGCGGAACGAGGCGAGCGCGCCAAGGCTCGTTGTGACCTTGTACGACCGCGTTCGAACGTTCGGGATGTCGTACAGCTCGTTCGTCGGACCCGTCGGATCGGCCACCCAGCGGCCTTGCCCCGCGTTCGACCACGACAGATGCTCGATCGCGCTGATCTTCTTGCCGCGCGCGGCGATCTTCACCGTCTGGTACGTCGCCGACCGATTGCCGGCCGCGAGGTTCTCCTCGTCGCGGGTGAGGAAGCACCGCACCGGCTTACCGAGCTGCCGCGCGAAGATGGCGGCCATGATCGTGTACTTCCCCGCGCCACCCTTGGAGCCGAAGCCGCCACCCATGTAGTCGCAGAGCACGCGAATGTCCGAGTACGGGATCTTCAGTGCCGCCTGCAGTCCCGCGCGCACGCCGAAGACGTGTTGCGTCGATTCCCACACCGTGAGCTCGTCGCCGTCCCAGCGTGCGACCGCGCCGTGCGTCTCGAGGCTGTTGTGCAGCTGCGTCGACGTCCGGTACGTCGCCTCGACCACGATCTTCGCTTCGCCGAACGCGCGCTTGGTGTCGCCGCGATCGAGCTTGCCGGACTCGCTGACGTTGCCCTTGTCGTCCAGGCGCGTCGCGCCGTCGCGCATCGCCTCTTCGAGATCCGCCACGAACGGCAGGAGCTCGTACTCGACGTCGATGAGCCGGATCGCCTCCGCGGCGATCTCGTCGGAGTCCGCGGCGATGGCCGCGACCTCGTCGCCGGCGAAGCGGACCTCCTCGCGGAAGATCGTCTCCTCCCCGCGGAACGCGGCCTTCGGCGCGTTGAACCGATGCAGCACGCCGCGGACGCCGGGATGCGCGAGCGCGCGGCTCGTCTCGATGCGCCGCACCCGCGCGCGCGGGTACGGGCTGCGCAGGACGCGGACGTGCAGCATGCCGGGCAGGTAGAGGTCCTGGGTGTAGCGGGCCTGGCCGGTGACCCGGGCGATGCCGTCGACGCGGGTCTGTCGCTTGCCGACGGTCGCCAGCCCGGAGTCGGTACCCCATGCCGCGACATCCTTCCCGTCGACGAGCGCGGTCGCTTCGGTGATCTTCCCCTCGAACTCGGACTTCGTGCGAACGACCTTGATGCTCATCGCCGGGTCTTCTTCGCTGCGCTCAACGCGGCGGCAACGATGTTCGGATACGCGCCGCACCGGCAGAGGTTCCCGCTCACGGCGCGGAGGACGTCCTCAGCGGTCGGCGACGAGTTGCGCTTCAGCAGGCCGACGCAGGACATGATCTGGCCGGGAGTGCAGAACCCGCACTGGAAGGCGTCGTGCTCGATGAACGCCTCCTGCACCGGGTGCAGCCCCTGCTCCGACGACAGTCCCTCGACGGTCTCGACGGCCTGTCCGGCGCAGGCGACCGCGAGGGTCATGCACGAATACACCGGATCCCCGTCCAGCAGCACGGTGCAAGCGCCGCAGGTCCCCTCGTCGCAGACGCGCTTGGCCCCAGTGAGACCGAGCGTCTCGCGCAGGGTGTCGAGAAGCGTGCGATGCGGCGGGACATGGACGGTGACGCCGTCGCCGTTGACCTCGAACGCGACGTCGACCGCGGCAGGACCGATGAATGGGACGGCTTTGGGCACGTGGCCACTCTAGCCAACGGCCATGGCCGGCGCCGGTCCGTACTATGCGTGCGAGATCCAGAGGGGGGCACGCATGGCCATCAAACGCGTGGGCGTCGTCGGCTTCGGGCTCATGGGATC